>CAYLWD010000065.1:0-4336 GCA_964387305.1 uncultured archaeon | reverse complement strand
AAATCTTGATTACCATTTGCGTTGGTGAGCACATCCCCGCACTCGCCACAACTCTCTATTTTATATCATCTCTTGGAAATCATTCGACTTCCAATTAATGCATTGTTTTTGTTCTTTATAAGACAATAGGAAATTTAGTCACTAGAGAAAATTGCTAGACGATTGTCTAACAATAGACGATTGACTTAATGAGTTTCACGATTGACGAAGAATATGTGAAAATTATTTCATGTGTAAACTAGTAAGACGCGAAATAAAAAAATTAATTAAACTTTTTAGTGGAACTTATAGCCGGCAACATACCTTAGAAAGGCAATTAAATAAATCAACTTAAATTTAATTAAATGAACATAGAAACTATTGAGAAAAAAATTCCATTAAATAAGGAACTTACTGATTTTTTAATTATTACCCTAGATTTTGATTTTAATTCAAAAAAGAAGCTAATTGGTTTTTGCTTAATGCAAGTATTTTATACTGAAGAAAAAGTAATTGAAATAATAAAGTTTGATACTGCTCACGGGGTTTGCCATGCGCATAGAAATTATAAGGATAAAAAAGATTCAAACAAAATAAATAGAGAAACTTTTAATGAATTAAAGAAAGATGTAAAACAAAATTGGAAAACCTACAAAAGATTATACATAAACAAATGGTTGAAATGAACTAACCTTAAATTGATTGAACCCACAAGCAAAGCTTAATAACATTAATGTTATATACTATAAGTACAAAAATGTGATAAATTTCAGGAGGTTAAAATATGGCTAAGAAAATAAGTGAATTAAAAATAGTAATCGGAGGAAACATGGATTCAGATATTGATAAATTATTTTCAGCAAAATCTTTGAAAGAAACTGGACAAACAAAAAACACTCTTTACTTGAAGAACTACGCTGAATTAAATAAGCTCCTTTCCCCCAAAAAAATGGACTTAATAAACTTTCTTATAAAAAGTCAGCGCCAAGAAAAGCCTTTTTCAGTAACAGAACTAGCAGAAAAACTAGGCAGACATCAAGAAGCAATTAGTCGAGACATTACTTCACTAAAAAACCTTCAACTGATTTTCCTAAAAAAAATAAAACAAACCGTTTACGCTTACCCAAAGTATTCCAAAATTAGTATACAAATTGGAACGAATTGCTAATTAGAAAAAATATTTTTTTCTCAAGCAGATTAAAAATAGTGTGCCACTCCGCGCCTTTTTATTCAGACTAACGGAGTGTACGCAAATTAATTTTACCCGAATAAGGCACCTAAACCAGCTGCAGCTTCTTCTTCGGACTTTTTATCGTCTTTTTCTTCCTCAACCTTTGCTTCAGTAGTAGTTGCAGGTCCTGCACTAACTTGAGCAACGGCAGCCTTAGCTATCGCATCATCTATATTGATGTCCTTGATTGCGGCAACCATAGCTTTAACCCTAGCAGTATCTATTTCGTACTGCGCAGATTTTAGGATTGCTTCAACGTTATGTTCGTTGATTTCTTTTTGTCCTGAATGAAGCAGCATTGCTGCGTACACGTATTGCATTTTTTTCACCTCATGAAAATAAACTAAATTAAAATAACTTTATTTTGCTTCTCCTGATGCTTCAACTACTGGTTCCGGAGAACTAGCTACTGGAGCCTCTTTCTTTGGTTCAGTTGGAGCTTCTTTTTTTATTTCAGCTGGGGTTTCTTCTTTTGATTCAGCAGGAGCTTCTGTCGATTCAACTGACGCTTCTTTTTTTATTTCAGCAACAACTTCTTCCGCTGATTCAGTTGGAGCCTCTACTACTGGTTCTGGTGAACCAATAACTGTGTTCAATGCTTTTGCTTCCCTCACTGCCTTCATTACAATTGCTTCCGTAGTTGCTTCAGTAAAGTACTCAGCATTAACTGCAAGATTGAAAGCCATTTGGTATGCTTTCACGAACTTCTCGAATAATTCTTCTTCATCAACATCAATTGATTCTGCTAAATAAAAATTTTCTTCTTGTTTATCATAAATACCAATTATTTTCATCCCAACTTTCATTGGCTTAATATTCAATTTACTTAAAACATCCGCAATTGGTGCAGTAACTTCTTCTCCTTTCTTTGTAACAACCTTATTATCAGTTATTTCAATAGTGGGCCCCGCAACTTTTACTTTCAAGCCAGCCATTTTTAATGCTGTTAGAGCTGGACCAGGAGGCAAACCAGAGTCACCTGCTTGAACAACAATATCGTTATCAGCAATGTCCCCTATTCGAGCAGAAGCACTACCTTTGTTTCTTTTAATAAAATTGTAAAGTTCAAAAGGATTTTTTTTAGAAAAAATAACTAAAACACTTTCAACAACACTAGGCGTAATCTTAGAAGAATCAAATTTTGCTCCTTGGAGTGCCTTCAAAACAACCCTTGTTTTAGCAACCTTGAATACTGCTTCGCCCTGCAATCTTTTTCTTAGAATAGAAATAATATTTGCTGGCAGGCCCTTCAAAGTAACTATTCCAATAAATGGATATTCGTCAGCTAAGCCTTGTAATTCTACTAGCTTTGCTTCTTTCCAAACCCTAATATGTGACGTCATTAATAATCACCTAACTTTACTGGTTTACCCATCGAAGTTTTAACATAAACAGATTTAATGTTTTGTCTTTTTTGTGGTAAAGCATTTACAATAGAATCAAAAACAACCATCATGTTGTCAGCCAATTCAATGTCCTTCATATTTTCTCTACCCACTAGAACGTGAGCAACAGGCATTGCTTTTCCTTTCCGATTAGTAATTGTTGTTTGTGTTTTTGCTTTAGAAACAGTTTCATCAAAAGAATTAAGATTCAAAATTGGTTTAGGCATTTTTCCTTTAGGAGCTAATTGTTGTCCCATGAATTTTGCTACAGTAAGCATTGCTGGTCCTTCAGCGAACAAGGCATCAAAATTTATTAATTCAGCAACTTTCTTTTTGTTTTTAGCATAAGCCTCAATATCCTTATCCATTATAATTACATCAACTTTTTCTTTCAAAGAATCAGCAAATTCTTGGGTCTTAGCAAAAACAAGAATTTTTCCTGAACTCTTTCCAGTAGCGTGAGGCAAATTAACTTTAAGCATAAATTGACTACTAGGTTTCTTCATATCTAATCCAGAAAAATTAACCATCATTTCAACTGATTGAATGAATTTCCTTGGTTTAGAGTTTTCTCTTACAAGCGCCAAGCCCTTAACAAGTTTATCTCTTTTCACTACGAACACCTTCCGCCAAAGCGGTGGAGCCCTTCCTCGCGGAAAAGCAACGGCCTAAAAAATAGGCACTAACTAACTAAACTAAAAAGTCGTGTGAAAGGTTTTTAAAGGTTCTTAAGACAGTTTGAAAAAACAAAAAATTAAATTGAAAAAATATTTAAAAATCTTGAAAAATATTTAAATAAAAAACCTACTGAAAAATACCATCCTCTATTAGCCAATCGTCGTATTCTTGTAAAGTTTTTTAAATCCTCAAATATTCTTTTTGATTTAATGGAGGTTTTACCCAAAAACCCAAACATCCATCGAAAACCCAAACATTAATATATGTTAATGCCACATTAATAGTTATTAATAAGGAGGGGTTTTTTTGGTTAAAGCAATTGTAGATATTACTATGGAATCTAATACTGTTTTGAATGTACTCAAAGCGAAGCACGGTTTTGTGAATAAATCAGAACTATTGACTTTGTTGTGAAAGCATTTGAGGAACAATTAATGGAACCTGATTTGAAGCCATCTTACATTGATAAGGCTGACAAAATAATGCGTGGGCAATATGTGAAAGTTGGTAGCTTGAAAGAAATGCGGAAGAGATATGAATGACTTATTCGCTCGAAGTTAGTTCGCACATAGACAAAATTTTGAAAAAACTTGTAAAAAAAGATCGCACCCAGTATGAAATGATTATGCGCAAAGTCGAGGAAATACTAGAACGCCCACAAGCTTACAAGAATCTTCACTCCCCACTACAACACTGGAAACGCGTTCACATAATGAAGAGCTTTGTACTTACTTTCTCAGTTGATGAAAACAAAAAAATTGTTAGATTAGAAGACTACGAGCACCATGATAATATCTACAAATAGGATCTACGATAATATTTACAAATAAGTTAGGACAAATACGATAGTATAAATTAAGAAATTCTAAAAAAAAATTCAAATTTCCATCGGTTTTCTTAATCGGGTTCGCTTCAAATTTCTTTGCGGAGGCAAATTCGCAACCCTACTACCAAAATAGTGGGAATCCATTTCTTTGTCCTCAAAAAGCTTACCAAAATTCTCCCAAGTGAAGTGAATTTTGGTTATTCTGCAACCCGGTGGTAAAGGAATCTTCACAAACCT
>CAYLWD010000064.1:0-4430 GCA_964387305.1 uncultured archaeon | reverse complement strand
AACCCATTGTTTTTTGTTTTTAGCATACAATTTTTTCCATTCAATAACTCTTTCACAACAATTATAAGTTTCAACTATTTTTATTGCATCAGAAAGTTTTGTTCTTTTTCGCGAAATAAAAAAATTAACTTTATTAATCGCTATTCAAGCTCCTTGCCGGCATAACAAAGATATATAAAAACACAACAATATATTAGAAATAGGAAGGAATTAATTATGGCTAAAAAAAACAAATCAACAAAAGCAAAACAAAAAGAATTAATAAAATCAGAACAAAAGAAAGCACCAAAAAGACTTCATCGCTCAACAAAAGACAAATTAGTTGCAGGAGTTTGCGGAGGAATTGCTGAATACCTCGAAATGGACCCAGTAATTATTAGATTTGGTTGGATTGTTTTAACAATAATCTCTTTCGGAGCAGGAATTGTTTTATACTTATTAGCATGGATTGTTTTCCCAAAAAAATAGGCGAACAGTTTAAAAAAAAACTTTCAATCAGGCTTCAATCATTTTCTTTGAATCGACTTTTCGTATAACTATTTCTAGTGGCCCTGAAGCTTTTCCTTTAATTAATTTCCCACTAATTGGAGTAAAGCCCGTACTAGAAACGGAGACACGCAAATCAAGGTAAACATTTCCCGTTAAGTCTCTCTGAATTTTTCCACTCATTGCTTGAATAATAAAATCGTTTTGGAACTCCATTTTTTGAATAGAACTCCTCTGCCCAGTAACAAACAATTCAAACTCGCGAATCCTTCCCTCAGCGGATTCAACAAAACCATAATCAATATTATTCTCTACAGCGAATTGTTTTAGAGCCTCAACAATTTTTGTTCCAGAATTTAATTGTAGTGAAAGCATTGGCATAAAACCACAACAAGATATAGCCAAGGATTGAATTAAAAAGGTTGGGCTGGGAAAACCCCTCGAGGGATAATTAAAAAGGCATAAAACATACAAGGAATAATTAAAAAGAGATAAACCATATTTTAAACAATGAAAAACAAAGCGCAAGGAACAATCGAAGAGCTTTTTAGAAAAAACTTCGGAAAAAAATCGATTGCTCAAGGAACAATCGAGTACCTAGTAATACTAGCAATAATAGTAGTTGTTGGTATAGTGGTGGTTTCTTTGCTCACGGGCTTCACTAACCAAGGCTCGAGCATTTCACAAACACAAAGTAAATTGAGTGCTTCGTCAAAAATAATTTCAATACAAAGTGGAGTTGTGGGAGAAAATGATACTGGAGTATTGAAAATAAAAAATATGAGAGTAGAACCAATAAGGATTGAGAGTATAACGATTGATGATACTAACCACGCTTTTGTTCAAAACCAAATTCCAGGTAGCTCAGAAACAACACTAGAATTATGGAACATGGTGGAATGTACTGGAGAAAAAAAAGATTATTCTGTGAAAATAAATTATAGCACACTCAGTGGACTCACCCAAGTTCTTGATTACGGAAAAATCTCTTTGGAATGCTCTGCAACCGCACAAGCTAGTGGAAGTACTGTTCCAGAAATAAAAGGAACAACAAGGCTCTCAACATGCCAAACCCTAAGCGCAAGCGGAACTTACGGCTTGACGCAAAACATTACAGCAGAAGGCACTTGCTTTACCATAAGCGCAAGCGGAGTAACACTTTATGGAAACGGATATACCGTTACAGGAGATGGTTCAGGATATGGTGTTACTAGTTACTTAGCTGGAAACAATGCTTATGCGGTTAACCTCGAAAATATTACTTTGACAAATTTTTCAACAGATATTTATGCTGTTGGAGGCACCGGCGTAGATTATGTACAGAATGGTTATTTGGGCGGTTCCGTAACACTAGTTAATTCAACAATCGGAACAATAAATAACACTGGAGGAACCAATGGGCTTTATACTGATGGGGGAAACGGGGGAAGCATAAATTTGACTGGAAGTACTGTAACAACAATAACTAACATTGGGGGGCCGGGTTATGGTGCTGGTGGAAACGGCGGAGCAGTAACTCTAACAAGCAGCACTGCAACAACAATAAACAATTATGGAGGGACTGCAGATGTTGTTGGGGGTGCTGGAGGAGCAACAACATTGACAAGTAGTACTGCAACAACAATAAACTCTTATGGAAAGAATGGAAGTGTTGCTGGGGGTGTTGGGGGAACAGTAACCTTGACAAGCAGCACTGCAACAACAATAAACACTTACGGAGGAACAGGAACAAGTGGAGGTGGAACTGGGGGAGCAGTAGTACTTAACGGCTCAACAATAACAACAATAACTTCTAATGGAGGATCTTCTGGTGTTAATGGAGCAAATGGGGGAAATGTTACCATAAAGAATAGTACTGCAAGTGGAGGAACAGCAACGGTTAGTTCGACCGGAGGTAATGGAACATCCACCAATGGAGGGAACGGGGGCTACGGTTATCATTGTAGTAATAATGGAGTAATAGAGTGGACACTCACTGGTGGAACAGGGGGCGAAAGCAACGGCTTAGACAGAACAGAAGAAGAACAATGCCCTTAATTCAAGCGCATTAAAATAATTAAAAAATAAAATCAGAAAAATTGAGTAATAAGATTAAAAAATAAAATTAAAAAAATCAATAATTAAAATTAGAAAATAAAATTAAAAAAATAAAAAAGTGTTTTGTTTTTCAGTTCGTCAGGAAAGAAGAATTAGTATTCTTCTTCGCCCGATTCGCTAGATTCTTTCTTTTGGTAATCTCTCCTTGGTCCTCTTGATGAGCCAGAAAAGCTTCTACCGCCACCGCCGAATCTATTTCCGCCACCGCGGGCATCCTTCTTTTTCATGAAGCAATCCCTGCAGTATACTGGGCGTTGTCCGTCAGGCGCGAAAGGAACAGTTGTTTCTTGTCCGCATTCAGAACACTTTACTTTGTGCATTTCTCTACCAAATTTATCTTTTTCTTCCATTATTTATTACCTCTTTATATCCCGTAAGAGAACGTTCAATTTATTACCTTTTGATTATAAGATAATTAGAATTAAACAATCAATTACTATGATTTATTTCTTATAAGCGGAGTTTAAAAAGCTGTCTATAGGCTCCAAACCGGCTGTTTTGTAAACCAATAATATAAAAAAAAGCAAAAAAACGTTTGAAAAACATTTAAAACGATTTCTAGGTAAAACCACACTACGAATTGCCTTTTTTGAAGCAAATAAAAGTCTTTTAACGTGATTAAAATGGTTTTTGAATTCTTGACACAAATTTATTTTGGAAATACTCTAGCACAATACGGCTATTTCTTGCTCGGAGTAATGCTTTTTTTTGTAATTGGAAAAATTATTAGCTTTATTTTTGAAACGACATTAACAAGACTAGCAAAGGGAACAAAAAATACTTTAGACGATTTTCTTATTGATGCACTAAAAAAACCGCTTATTGGATTGGTAGTAATTATTGGTTCCTACATTTCACTTATTTTTTTCTTAACTCTTGATGAGGGTATGAGGCGTTTTGTTGACGGAGCCTACGTTATTATAGTAGTTATTTTTATTGCGTGGCTTTTAACAA
Source organism: uncultured archaeon (assembly GCA_964387305.1). GTDB lineage: Archaea > Iainarchaeota > Iainarchaeia > Iainarchaeales > JAAZKV01 > CAYLWD01. The sequence goes on along the minus strand of CAYLWD010000064.1, from coordinate 893 downwards.
AAATAATTACTGCATTCATGGACAATATTGTAAAACCAATTGTTCAAAAAAGTGAATCTCGGTTAGATGACCAAATATTACCAATAATATCAAAAACATTGAAAGTAATAGTATGGATTCTTGCGGGAATAACCATCGCTGGACACCTAGGGTACGATATTACCACAATACTAGCTGGATTAGGAATAGGCGGACTTGCTTTTGCTTTTGCTGCACAAAAAACAGTTGCTGATATATTTGGCGGAATAAGTATTTTGGTTTCTAAACCCTTTTTGGTCGGAGACATAATAGAAGCGGAGGGAGTAATTGGAATAGTAGAAGAAATTAGTTTGAGAAACACCAGGATAAGGGACTTTGACGGAAGAAGAATTACTATGCCAAACTCAAATCTTTCTTCTAAGAACATAAAAAATATTAGTTCAGAACCGGCGAAAAAGATTCTTGCAAACCTTGGATTAACTTACGGAACAAGTTCAAAAAAAGTGAAGCAAGCAATTGAGATACTCAAAAAAATTGTTGATAAACAAAAAGGGTGCAGAAAAAAACCTGCGGTTTATTTTACTGAATTCAAGGACTTTTCACTAAATTTAATGCTAATTTATTATATAGAAGACAAAAAAAATTGGTTCAACATAAGGCACGAAGTTAATATGAAAATAAAAGAAGAGTTTGATAAAGCCAAGATAGACTTTGCGTTCCCGACACAAACGGTTTACATGAAAAAGTAAAAAAACAACAAATACTAAAAATCCAAACAAATAAAAACAGTAAAACAATTAAGTATCCATTCAAAAGGGGGAATATCATGAAAAAAATAATTGTGTTTTCAACAATAATTCTAATTGTAATGCTAATTTTCGGTTGTACTTACACACCGAATGCTCCGCCCAAAG
>CAYLWD010000063.1:0-4625 GCA_964387305.1 uncultured archaeon | reverse complement strand
AGAGAACAACAGCTTTTCCTTATACCTCAAAACCAGAACAACACGCAATCCTCAAAGATTATTCTCCTCTATGGGCTTCTAATATTTTTGTTTTCTATTTGAAAGCCTCGCAATACGATAAACCGATGCGTGTAGAATTTATTTGTAAAGAAAAAGAAAAACTTGCCGAAGTAGTTTCAAAAATTGCAGGAATAACGTTTTCTCTAAGCTCTCTACACAAAGAATACACTTATCCTTCTGTACTAATCGAAGCTGATTTGCGTGCTCGTCTCACCCCCCAAGAAATTAACACTATTTATGATAAATTATTGGATAAGGTTGGAAAAAAAGTTGCTCTCCGAAGAAACTCTAGGCCGTTTGGCTAACTCTTATTAACTCTTTTTGTGTTAATTTCAATGTTGGCTGATTAAATGATTAAAGTTATTATTTTCGATTTGTGGAACACGCTTATTCCAATTACTGTTGATCACACTCACTGGGTTTCTTTATTAAAAAAAGAAAAACTTTCAATGGATGAATTTATTCCTCGTTATGAGGACGCGGTTCAACTCAAAAATTATTCTTCTTTTGATGAACTCCGAAAAGATTTTTTTGATGAATTCCAAGAAAAAGATAATTCTTTGTTAGAGCAAACTCTTTACGAAGTTTACTTTAATCGTTATGACAAAATCCATTATTTTCCTGATGTTGAACACATTTTAAAGAAACTCAAATCCGAGGAGTACAAAATTGCTTTACTCTCAAACATGGAGAGCTTGAATTATAAAGAAGTTGAAGAAAAGCTTCACCTAGAAAAATACATTGATTTGTTTGCGTACAGTTTTATAGTTGGTTCATTGAAGCCAAGCAAAAAGAGTTTTGAATTCGTTTTGAATCACTTCAAAATACAACCCAGTGAGTGCTTAGTGGTGGGGGATACTCCGCGGAGCGACATAATGGGCGCTCAACGCGTAGGAATGCACAATTGTTTGATTGAAAGAAAACCCCATTTCGAAAGCACTAATGGAATAAAACCTGAATTCAAAATAAAATCTTTTGAAGAGTTGCCCCAAGTGCTTGCGGTTTTAAATAAAAATTAGTTTGGTGGCAATAAGCTCCCAATTAGTTTATATTCTTGTTTTCCTTATTTATTTTGATGAAAGAAAAAGAAATCCTTGGAACAGTTGTTTCTACTTTAGAAGGGCCTTCTCCTTCTGGAATTGATTTTGTTGTTAATAATGGTAAAGCGCATAAAGGAATGTTTATTGAATTAGAGTACAGCGAAGGGACAATGGTTTGTTTAGTGAACGAGGTAATCAAAACTAATCGTTACTTTGAACGTCCCGACTCTGTGAAAGAAATTGGTGAAGAAATTGAGAAGCACTTCCCAGTAGCTGAATGGGAATTCTTACTCGGAAAAGCAAAGCCCTTAGGTGTTTTTTCGAATGTTGAGGGAATCGGAATCCAGCGCTCAACTTTCCCACCTTCTCCTGGAACAAAAGTATTCAAAGCTGATGATGAGCGTTTAAAAAAATTTTTGGGAATTGATTCTAATGGATTAGCTTTAGGTTCAATGCAATTTCACAACGTTGGAGTAAAACCTTCTCTCTCAAAATTATTGCAAAAACATTTAGCTATTTTTGCTACTTCGGGCGCTGGAAAAAGTTACCTTGTTTCTGTTCTTCTAGAAGAATTACTTGAACGAAAAAAAGAACAAGGACAAATTGCTGCAGTAATGATTGACTTGCACGGAGAGTACACTTCTTTTGGCGAACCACTTTCAAGCTCTTCGAAACCAAATTCAGTTGATTACTCTTCTCGAACAAGAATTATTGATGGTTCAAAAATGACTATTGGTTGTTCTAAATTGAATACAGGTTTGCTTTCGAGCATTCTCCCAAAAATGTCTTCTAATTTGAAAAGAGAACTCGCAACAATTATTGATAAACTCTATAAAGAAATGAAATCAGGTGTTGGGCCGTTTGATTTAGCAAATATTCGTACAGAAATTCAAGGCATTGATAATGATAAAACCGTTTCAGCATTACTCTCAGCAGTTTTTGAATTAGAACAAATTGGTTTGTTCTCTAAAATAGATTATCCTAGTATTTCTGATTTAGTTAAGCAAGGACAATTAACTGTTTTTGATTTGAGTAAAATAACTTCTGAAAAAAAGAAACAAGTTTTGGTTTCCTATATTGCGCGCAGATTATTTAATGACAGAAAATCTGGCAGGGTTCCTCCACTCGCATTATTTGTAGAAGAGGCACACAATTTTATTCCAGAAAAAAGAGCAGAGGAACACGCAATTGCTAAAAGTATTTTGCGCACCATTGCTCGTGAGGGTAGAAAGTTCGGTGCTTCGCTTGTAGTAATCTCTCAACGCCCAGTACATTTAGATACTACTACATTAGCTAATTGTAATACTAATATTATTTTGCGCATAACCAATCCTTACGATTTGAAACACATTGCCGAAAGTAGTGAAGGTTTGGATTCTCAAGCAATGGGAATGGTTTCATCTCTCCGCGTAGGAGAAGCACTTATTGTTGGCGAAGCACTCAATGCACCAACTTTTTTCAAAGTGCGTTTAAGAAAATCTGCTCCCTCTCGACATGAAAGCACTTTAGAAGATTCAGCAAAGCGCTATTCTGAACAACAAGGCGAAGAAAAAGAAGAAGCGGAATCGTTTCTTTAATTAACGTACAACATTTTAGTTACTGTACTTGCCATGCTAGGATAGGGTAATTGTTATCCCGCCAAACCCAATTACCATCCCATGCGGGAGTTGTTGTGTAAAGAATATTATTTGTATCAAATAATAATGATGCGTTTGCATCAACATATTTAGTGCAATTAGCATCGCCAGTATGATAACAAGTGGTTGCACTATCTATAGAATTGGAATCGTACCAGTGAATGTTTGTGATTGTGCCTGTATCAAGTTGTCCCAAAATTCCGTATGTGCCGTTAATCATTGTGCCTGTTGAAAAAGAATTGGTTATTGTAGTTCCACTTAGCCATCCGCTTATTCCTCCTGTAGGGTTAGATCCAACTATTGTTCCAAGATTGTATGAATTTTGTACAGTTCCGTATCTACCAATTATTCCTCCAACGGAGGTTGTTCCATTTACTCTGCCAAGGTTGTATGAATTATTTACATTACCATCTGCTCCATTTATTCCTCCGGTTCTAGAGGATGTGCCTGTTATTTGCCCCGCATTGTAAGAATTGGTTACTATTCCCGCACTGCCTGAAATTCCTCCAACATAACTTGCTCCTAGTACGTTTCCAGTGTTATATGAATTGTTTATTGTTGCTGCGCTTCCGCTTATTCCTCCATAATAGTAAGAAAACGAAAGGCTTGTTCCATTTATTGTTCCGGTATTGTAGCAATTGTTTATTGTTCCTCCAAGTCCAATTATTCCTCCCACATAATAACTAGCTGCAGTTATAGTTCCAGTATTATATGAGTTGTTTACAGTTCCCCCACTTCCAATTATTCCTCCAATATACCATCCTGAAGAGCCAAATATTGTTCCTGTGTTATATGAATTGTTTACGGTTCCTCCGCTACCAATTATTCCGCCGACTCGACTAGTGCCAGTTGTATTAATAGTTGCAGCATTGTAACTATTATTTACTATTCCATCACGTCCAAGTATTCCTCCAACATCACCAAGAGTAGAAATGTTTCCTGTGATGTAACAATTGTTTATTTTTCCACCAGCTCCACTTATTCCTCCGACGTAGCGACTTCCCGTAAGGTTTAAGTCAATCAATCCTAAATTATTAATGTCTTTTGTGGTGTCCAAAATATATCCAAATAATCCCAAGTAACTGTTATTTGGTCTATAGATATACAAATTGCTTATTGTGTGGTTTCTTCCATTAAGGCTTCCTGAGAATTTTGTTGTAGAGTTTCCTATTTGGGTAAATCCCATATAGTAATTTCCTACTGAATTGTAGTCCCATGTTTTTGTTTCGTAGCAGTTTATGTCTCCTCCTAGTGCATAGTTCCAATCTAAATGGTTTTGCATGTTTTGTAATTCGGTGCAAGAGTTTATTACAAAAGGGTCTGCTAAAGTTCCTGTTCCTAAGCCAATTACTTGTGTGGAATTTACTGGAGTTGCTGTTCCAGTACATTGAACATTTGTTTTCATTGTTTGTGTTTGAGTTATTCTCGAGCTTGTTGTGTAGTATATTTTTATTTCGCATTCTTTTTTTGTTCCTGCAGGGATTCCAGCACAAGAACAATTTGAACCTAGTTCGTCGAGTGCAAGTTGCATTTCTGTTCCTGAAGTGAGTTGTTGGTCGAATGAGTTTGTTGTTCCGCCCCCCTCGATTTTTGTAACTGTAATTGTTTCTCCTTTCATTGATTTTATGTTAATTAAAGTCAAGTTATTGTCGGTTCCTGTTATTGTTTCGAGTACTGCGATTCCTTGTGAAGTTGAATTCATTTGGTTTTGTTTTTCTGAAACCCCTGTACCCGAATTTGTGAATCCTGATAAAACTGCAACCACTACTAACGCGATTCCAACAATAATCGCAAGAATAACTAAATACTCAATTGTTCCTTGCCCTCGTTTAGAAACAATGGCCTGTGCTCTTACTTTTCCAAAAAATCTTTTAGAAAAAATATTTGA
>CAYLWD010000062.1:0-4653 GCA_964387305.1 uncultured archaeon | reverse complement strand
GAGCAATCTCCAAAGCAGTTGATGTTGCAGAAATCTCTAAACACCGAGAAGAAATAAAAGCAAACGTAGAAGAAATCAACATTAACACTGAAGAAGTTGAAACCGAAGAAGGAAGACCCTTGAAAGTTTCTACAATAGAAATAATAATCAAAAAGTAGAATGCTTTTTGGATTCAAAAAAAACTTTTTTTATTAAAAGGAGGGCAATAAAAAGCTTTCCTTCTTTTCTTAATTCAATTAAAGCAGTTGATTTTCATTATTGGTTTAACAAAGATTTCTGGTGAGTAAATGAGCCTTTGGGATTATTGCAAAATTTGCCAATGTTGTTGTAACGGAGTACTCGTTAATTTAACTGACGAAGAAAAAAAAATATTGGGAAGAGAAGAACTAAACAATGTACTGAGCCCTTGCGAATTTTGTAAAGAAAACGGTTGCACAGCAAAAATTAAACCACTTGATTGCTATGCTTACCCTGTATTAATAGTAAGGAAAGGATTATCATTCGATTATTCTTGTCCACTATTCAAAATTTATTTTTTACAACTATTCCACGTGGGTAGTGAAGCAAGGAAACACTTGGAGAGCGTAAGAGAAAAAGTAAAGAACACTAAAAAAGAAGATTTGGAAAGATACTACAAAGAAACTGACCAATTTCCTAACGAATTACTACTTTGATTAATCAGCTATTAATAAAAAATAAATCAAAAAAATTAAATAATAAAAATTAGGCCACTTTATAAAAAAACAAAAAAATTAAAAAAAGAAAAATAATCGAAGTAAAGGTTTTCACCTTTACCTCAAGTATTTCAAAGTATTTGAGAATATTCCTGGTGTTAGGCCCGGATCGTAGTTAAAGTAAACTACAGTTCCTGCTAACAGACTCTTTTTCTCAATAATTGCTGGGAATGTTTGTGGAGTATTCTCTGATTTTACGAAAGCAATTGTATTTGCTCCCTCTGTTGCTTGCACAGGCAATACCCTCAAACCAACTATTGGTGTACTACCCATTGGGGGTGCTACTTCTACACCAGCCATTATTTCGTGATCATAATCTTGCCTATAGATTCTACCAACAACACTAATTTCTCTTCCTGGTTGGCAAGTTGGCACACCATCAATTCCAGGTACACAATCAGCAGGAATTATGTTGCCGAAAGTTGATTTCCATCCAACAATATCAGATGCGGTTAAACCGTACAATCCAACGTTTTGGTAAATTCCAGAATTCTTTACTATAATTAATTTTCCGCCTTTTTGAACGTATTGTTGCATTGCTTCACCAAGTACTGTTGAAACACTCTTGTCAGAAAGCAGACTCTGATCGAATAACACAATATCATATTGAGCTAATTCGTCAGCAGAATTAATGTAGAAAGTAGCAGCATCTCTTACTCTATAAGTCAAGAAATAACCACTATTATCTAGAGTAACTTTTTCTCCAAGAGAAGGGTTACCAATTACTAAAACTTGAATATGAGAACTTCCCTTAGGTAAAAAAGGAATATCTATTACATTAAAATAATTTAGTGAAGCTATTCCAATAACCAATAGCAAAACTAAGGGTATTAGGGCTTCTAAGTTGAAACGCTTTTCACCACCCATTGCTGGAAGGGGAGCACCAGCTCCTGCGCCACCGTCATCATACATCTCGAATTCACCACCAAAAATTAATACTATAATACTATTACTTGTGCTTATTTAAAACCCTTTCTATGGGCTTTAAGCTTTGATAGAATGAGTTTTTCTAGTTAATAAATGTTTTGGGAAAAGAGTCCAATAAAAAATATTATTCAGTTTGCCAAGTAAGTATAGGGTAATCATTATCGCGTGCGGTCCAATTGCCGTCAACACCGAAAGTCCAATAAGGTTCAACAGAATCATACAAGTCGGTTGTTGGGAGGAAAAGTAAATTATAATCTACTGAAGTAAGTTTTGTGCAATTAGCATCTCCCTCATAATAACAACCAGTTGCGCTGTCTAAAGCGTTTGAGTCAAACCAATAAAGGTTTATTACTGTCCCTAGATTGTACCCTACAGTTCCAAAATTACGTGAAGGGTTAGTTCCAATTATTGTTCCTGTTGAAAAAGAATTCTTAATTGTTCTCCCTACATTCAAATTTGATTCTACTCCCCCAACAGGAGTTAATCCAATAACTTTCCCAGTATTATAAGAATTTGTTATTGAACCATCTGCAGAAGTTATGCCCGAACCAGTAGTGTAATAAATTTTTATTTCACAATCCTTGTTCGTTCCAACCGGAACCCCAACACAAGAACAAGTGTTTGAAAGTTCTTCAACCCCCACAGACAATTCGCCCCCAGGAGTCAACTGTTTCCCCACAAAATTAGTTGTACCATCAGCCTCAATTTTTGTAACGGTAATTGTTTCTCCTTTCATTGATTTCAAAATAATTAAAGTTGTATTATTATCAGTTCCAGTAATTGCTTCTGTTACCCCAATAGTTTGAGAAATAGAATTCATTTGGCTTTGCTTTTCAGAAACACCCACACCCGAATTTGTAAAACCTGAAAGCACCGAAACTACTACTAACGCAATTCCGACAATGATTGCGAGGATTACTAAATATTCAATCGTACCCTGTGCTTTTGAATTCATTTTATTACACCAAAAAAATTTATTTAATATTAAAACTAATGCAATAAACTCCTATAAAAGCTTAATAAATTAAACAACAATTCACAAACAAAAACAATCATCGGCAACCAACCCCCAAAGCGTTTTTAAATAATCAAAAATACTAGCTAATAATGAAAACAAAAGAGTTAAATATAACTTCAAGTATAATTTGTTATACAAATAGTTATATTGGTGGTTTTGTGGAAGAACAAGTTATTCTAAGAAAAATAGGCGGTTCGCTGGCAGTAACTATTCCAAAAGATATTGTTAACAAATTGAACCTTAAAGAAAATGAGAAAATAAATATTGTTGTAAACAAATCTAAGAAAAGCTATTTTGGTGCATACTCTGGAAAAGCCCCAGAATTTACTGAAGGTGACAGAATTGATTCGCGTATTGATTGATTCCAGCGCATGGATTGAATACTTATTTGGAACACCCAAAGGAGAAAAAGTAAAACATATAATTGAAGATAAGAATTCAATTTGTTATACTCCAACTATTGTGAGAACAGAGGTAATAAGCAAACTCATTAGAACGGGACATGACGCAGAAAAAGCAATTCAAACAATAAAACAGTTATCAATTCCTCCAATCGAAGAACCTGAGTACTTTTTTGAAGCAGGAAAAAAACACGCCGAACTCAGAAAATCAAACAAAAACATAAGCGCAGCTGATGCAATCATTATTACAATAGCAGAAAAAAATAATCTCAAAGTACTTACAAAAGATTCTCACTTCAAAGGCATAAATACGCTTTTAATTTAATTTTTTCGATACAAAAAAATAAATAATTTCAACTTACCTTCCAAGCATTCCCTTGTACGCGTACTTCAGGAACGAATAGTAATTGTTTTCTTCAATTAAATATTCTAAAGGATAAGCATAATAAGCAACTTTTTCTCCAACACCATTAGCGGAAACGAACGGAATTGTTTTAGAAATTTTTTCTCCATCATTCCCTGGCTTCATTGTTAGTGCTCCACCAAAATCGAGTGTAACAACAACAGTACTATTACTAGAATTAGCAATTTGTTTCACAACCGCAAAGTCCCTATCAGGAGTTATTTTGAAATTCAATTCAGGAGAAATACCGTAAGCAAGTGGATGGTCAAGCGAAGGAATAGTTACTAATCTTCCAACAGAGAATTGTGCATCTTGACAATCAACTAATTCACAATAATTACCAACATAACGCAAACCGAGGAACTCATCAAAAGAAATTACTTCATACTCGTCAGTTAATTCAATTACTCTTGACCAAGGATTATTACTAACTTCTTGTAAGCCATTAATATCAGAATAATTATCTAATTCACCTTCGGTTCGTTCTATTCCAGAATCACCAATCCAAATTAATCTACCCTGACTCAGATTAACATAATCCATAAACATTTTTATTTGCTCCCCACTCATCACACGCGCACGTTCAACAATAACTAATTTGTATCTCTTCAAATTACCAAGCGAAACACTTTCTAGGGGCAATAAATCCACTGCATTCGCTCCAAGGATTTCTGGACTACGCATATAGGTTTGTAATGCTTGCGGGTCACCCATTCCAGAGTCACCAAAAACAATTAGTGTTCTAGGCGCACCAAAAACCAAGTCATAAGCATCACACCAATAATAACCCAATACAGGCATTTGTGAGCACTTAACAAAACCCGCCCAAGTTACGAGCATTCCAATTACAAGTAAAAGAAAAATGAATCCAAGTGCTTTTGGTATTACATCAAACCAATTTGTTTCCTCTAACCAACTCATAAAAATCAACTAACTTTTTTCCGAAACCAAATAGTTGCGTTTATATTCTTTTCCAAAGCAACTTTCTTACTGCAATATATAATTTTTGCAAGTATATAAAAATGGTGGTTTCGATGGTTAAGTTCACTAAAAGCAAGCCAATGACTTCAGGCCCTAGTTCAGCACTAGGAATACCTCGTTTCTTTGACGCTGAGAGCAAAAGCCCAAAGCTCAACCCTTACTTTGTTCTAGGAGCAATAGTATAATTCA
>CAYLWD010000061.1:0-4688 GCA_964387305.1 uncultured archaeon | reverse complement strand
TTTTTCAATCTTACAATTTCTGCTTTCATCTTTTCAGCATCTTTCTTAGTAACAACAGGAACTTTTGTCTTAACCCCTTTTATTGCATTAGCTACTTTTTTCTTGAGTTGTCGTTCTCGAATCTTTGATTCGATAATAAGTTCACTCACTGCTTGTCTTGCTTCTTTTTCTGAGATTGCGCTTTTTTTACTAGCTTTTTTTATTAATCCTTCGAGTGCATCCTTGCTTACAATAGCAAATCCTATTCCAAGTCGTGTAGCATTCTCAATTGTCTTATCCACTTCATGATCAAATTTAGTTTTTTCTCCTTTATTCATATATATCGCCTCACACGTAGTCTTTTTTTGTTTCTATCTCAAAATCAAAACAATTTTCAAAACCAACTGGTTTTAAATTAAAATATTTTGACTTTTTTTAATGAAACAAAAACAAAAAGAAATCCTATTATTATGCTCAACGCAAAACCACCGAATGCGAGGGTTTGTAATCCATAAACTTTTAGACTAACTGCCGCCATCATTGCTATTGCAGAACCCATGATTATTGCAGCAAGAATTATTGCTACTCCAAGTTTATTTACCATGTTCTCAATTTGGTTAGAAAAGAGATCTAAATTTTTGTGTTCAAATTCGAGTTTTATTTTTCCATTTTCAAGTACTTTAAGAATATTTCTAATACTTTTTGGTAAACTCCTTGATAAAGAATCAACATCAAATATTTGTGTTCTTATTCGCTTAAATATTTCGTTAGGAGTAAATTTTTTTGCTGCAAGCCTAATTAAGTAAGGTTTGAATACATTGACTGCACTAAATTCAGGGTCCAGCGAGTGTGCAGAACTTTCAACTAAAAAAAGCGACCTACTGAGCATAGTGTATTCTTTTGGAATCTTTATTTTGTGTTTTGTTAAGAGTACCATTAGTTCTGTTGCTGATTTACCTAGGTTAACTTCTTTCATTTCGAGTCCATAATAAGTTTCCATTAAATCAGAAATATCTTCGTTCAAGCTCAGCAAATCAGTATCATCATTAATAAGGTCCATTGCAGTTAATTGAATAATAATATTACTAACATCGCACTCAATAAGATAAATAAATAATCTTGACAAGTCATCAATTTTTGTTTGTTCTAACCACCCAACCATTCCAAAATCAACAAGTCCTATTTTATTGTTATTAATCATAATATTTCCTGGGTGAAGATCAGCGTGGAAAAAACCATGTTCAAGTAATTGTTTGAAGTAAGCTTGGACAGCAAGCTTTGCAACTAATTCCTTGTTTAACCCAGGGACTTTTTTTCCAGCAATTATTTCACTCAATGAAGTGCCGTGAACATAACTCATGGTTAGTACTTTGCTTGTTGATAATTTTTCAAAGTATTCAGGGATTACTACATTTTTGCTCCAGTAATAAATTTAGAAACAACCGAGCGCGCTTTAGTACAAATAAAAACGAATGCTAGGGTGGAAATCTCTGGAGGAAATAAACATTCAATAAAAGTTGGAACCGATGAAAATGGGAATGTTGGTGTTGGAATTAACATTTTAAAATAAAAAATGTATAAAAAAAATAATTTTAGTATTAATCTGTGGGGGTAATAAATATGGCTAAGAAAAGTAGGGGTGGAAGAATGACTGCTGCAAAAATACGTGCGAAAGAAACTCCTGGCGGACACGGACTCATAAAAAATCGTCCGGCTGGAAAAAATATAATGCGAACATAATTTTTTTAAAAAGAGAAAATAACAAAAAAATTTTCGGAGGTGAAAATATGGATATTGTTTGGACAGCAGTAATAATATTAATAATTCTGTGGGCACTAGGTGCAATTGGTTCATTTGGTGGTAGCTTAATTAATTTACTGTTAGTAATCGCATTGGTTATAATAGTTTATAGATTAAGTCAAGGAAAAAACATTACGACAGGAAGATAGAAATATAATTTGAAACAAGGGACGGAGGTAATATATTTGAGTCAAAAAAAATATTTGATAGGGATAGCATTGGTTGGGATAATTGCCCTCGCCTTGCTAAACGGATGCACGGGCTTTGCAATTACTTGCGAGGACCAGTCCCGTCAAGAACTAAGTAAATGTAATATTGATTGTGGAGAAGGGATTTTGTCAGAGTTTTGTAAAACAAAATGTACACAAGAAAACAACGATAGAATAGATAATTGTCCTAAATTTATAATCTAGATGGGCAACATCAATTGAGTGGGTGGGCGTGTTATTACGCCAACTCTCTATCTAACATTAGTATTACATTTACCATTTTTTCCGTAGCCTTTATCGCAGCTTCGATTTGGTCAGTTGAAACACCAATTGTTTCTATTTTTCTGTTACCTCTTTTCCAAATTATTTTACACTCAACTAAAGAATCAGTTTTTCCGCCGACAGGTATTCTTACTTCATAATCTTCTAGTTGTGGAAAAGACAATTTATTTTTTTTAAATATTTTTAGCAGCGCATTAACAAACGAATCATAACCACCGTCCCCTAGTGATTTTGCGGAATAGTTTTTTCCATTTAAAGAAACTTTTATTTGTGCTGAAGGCTTTCCACTTTTCCTAGAAATTATTTTATAATCAACTAATTCAAATCTTTTTGTAAAACCACTGTTTTGTAAATCATTTAGTATAAAAAATAAATCTTCTTTTGAAACAAATTCTTTTTTATCCCCCAATTCAATTACTTTGGAAAGAACTTTTTTCAATTCTTCTTGAGGCAAAGTAATTCCTAATTGTTTCAAACCCATTTCAATTGAAGCTTTTCCAGAGAGTTTTCCAAGAGTGTATTTAGTTGCTCTTCCAAACCTATCTGCCGATAATTTGCTTTTATACAAATTGCCTTTTTTATCTCCATCAGCGTGTATTCCTGCTGTTTGAGTAAAAACAACCGGGCCAACTATTGGATGATTTTTTGCTATCCTTCTTTTAGAAAATAATTCAACTAAGTGAGAAATTCTTGACAAGGATTTTTCAGAAACATTAACTTTTTTTTCAGAAAAATCATTCAATGAAGGAACTAACACTTCTAGTGCTGTATTCCCAGTTCTTTCCCCTAATCCATTTACAGTGCAATGAACTCCTGTGCAACCAGCAAGAACTGCTTGCAAAGAATTTGCAACCGCTAACCCATAATCGTTGTGTCCGTGGAAATCAAATTTTTTTCCAGGAAATTTTTGAACCATTTTTGAAACAAATTCAAAAGATTCTTTTGGGCTCAGCACTCCAAGGGTATCGGCGAGCATTACTCTGGAAACTCCTAAATCAAACAACACTTTTGTTATTGAAAAAACATATTGCTCGTCTTCTTTAATTCCATTTGAAAAATCTTCTAGGTAAGCATTTACAATAAAGCCTTTTGATTGAGCATATTCAGTCGTTTTTTGTATGTCGGCAAAATGTTCTTCTGGTTTTTTTCTTAATTGATTCAAGCAATGGTTTTTGCTTCCTTTGCAAAGAAGATTAATTACTTTTCCTCCAACTCCACTTATCCAATCCACACTTAAATTATAGTCAACAAATCCGAGTACTTCTACTTTTTCCAAGCAACCAACCAGTCTTGCCCAAGAAAAAATTTCTTTACAAGTTTCTTGTTCTCCTTTAGATATTCTTGCTGAAGTTATTTCTATTCTATCAACTTTAACCTCTTGCAAAAGCTTTTTTGCTATTGCCAATTTTTCGTTTTTAGAAAAAGAAACTTCTTCTGTTTGCTCGCCATCACGGAGAGTTGTATCCATTATTTCAATAAAATTAGTGTCAAACAATTTGGTGAATGGCTAAATCACTCATAGTAATACTAAGGGAGGGTAACTGTTTAAAAAAGAAATTGATTTGCTTTCAAACCAATATTGAAGGGGGAATGCTTTTTATATAACAAACAACATTCATTCTAGGGTGAATCTGAATGAATTTTATTGATAAATTAAATAAAATGCAAAAGAATTTTGATATTTGGGATATGGGCTTAACTAAGTGGACGGTTTTTTTCTTCACTTTAATGTTAGTAAAGTTTTGGCCCGTATTGTTGTCTTTAGACTGGTATTGGTATTTGGGTGTAGCAATAGTACTTATGATTAGGCCATTGTATCATTTCTTTGGTAAACCAAGAAAATAATTTTGGAGTATTATGATTTTCCTTAGCCCCTATTTCAGGGGCTAAAGAACAAACAACCCTTTTTGTTCTTTCAAAAACCTTTTTATACTCTTCCTAGTTTCTTAAGAATTATGCCTATAAAACGTTCTAACGAAGATATTGAAAGTAGATTCAAAGCAAGTGAATCGCGGGCAAATGAATCCAAGCAAAGCTTTGATGATGCTCGCGGGTATCGCTATTTTGAGTACTCTGATTCAAAAATCTTTGGTTTATTTCGCCCAATTATTGGAGCGATTTTTAAAATAATTTTTTTCATTCTAGGTTTGTGGTTCCTTGGGTTTATAGTGTTCATGACTCAGTTTTCTTTCTTGAAAAACCTTTACGATTTTGTTCTAGGAAATTTGGGATTCTTTTTTGGGATACTATTTGTTTTCTCTTACGCAGATTATTTCAAAAAGCATTTCAAAAAAATATTTTATTTTGTTTCCCCATTTATTAATTCACTCGGGCCCGCAATATTTTTTTGGGTTATTGCTAATTCAATTCTATTAAATGCTAACCCTGTTGCATTGGATTGGGTACAACAATTTGCTT
>CAYLWD010000060.1:0-4723 GCA_964387305.1 uncultured archaeon | reverse complement strand
CAGTACAGAATACAATGAATTACTAAATGAATTAAAAGCCATTGAGAAAGAGAAAACTGAAATAGAAAAAATAGTTCATTCAAAAAATAAGGAACTGTCAAGCTTTGAAACTGGAGTTGAAGAAGCACTTAAGCAACTTGAAAGTGCAAGAAGAGAACTAATGGAACTAGAAGGAAAAAATGAAAGAAAAATTACTGAAAAAACTTTTACTGAAAAAAATCTTAGTGAATTAATTGAAGAAGAAAAAAGAATCGAAGAAAAATTGAAGCTTGTTGGAGTAAAAGAAAAAAGACTTCATGAATTACAAGAAAAAGGTTTGGGAAAAATTATTGAAAAAAAAGAAAAAGAAATGGATAAAGCACTAGAAGAAAAAAATCGGTTACTTTCATTAATTGCTACTGAAAAAAAAGCACTTGATGCACTTGGAAAAGCTTCATCAAAGTGTCCTACTTGCGCTAGTGCTTTGAAAACAAAAAGAAGAGAAGAATTACTTGAAGAAAAGAAAAAAATAATTGAACACTCAGAAAAAGAAGAGAAAAAAATAATGGAAAAAATTGATGTTTGTAAAAAAGAATTACAGGAATTAAAAGCACTTATTGCAGAGTACTCCGCACTTGAAGCAGAAAATAAGCAATGGGCTGAATTAAAAGAGAAGAGTCAGAAGATTAAGAGAAAAATTGGTGAAGAAAAAAAATTGATTAAAGGAATGAATTTTGAAGCAATAGAAGAGCAAACAAGAAAAGCAAGTGAGAACGTTAAGAAATTTACTGAAAATTTAGCAAAAGCAAAAGAGGGTTTGACAAAATTAAAAAGCCAAAGTGTATTTGAAAGTTATTCTACTATCGCTAAAAAACACGAACAATTACTACATAACAAAGGGTTGTTTGAGGTTCAATTAAAAGAAATTGCGATGCACTTGCGCGAAGCAATTGATGCTCGCGAAAGCGAATTACTAATGGAAAATGAGTTAATTGAACAAGAATCAAAGAGCATTCATACTGAAATAAAATCTTTTGAAGAATCAATTAAAGGCTTAGGCGCAGAGGTAAATAGCTTTGAAAAGGAAGTTGAAAAGACACGTGCTAAAAACACCAAACTTGCTTCAGAAAAAGAATCAATTGACTTAAAAATTGCTAAAATTGAACGCGAAAACGCTGAAGAACACACTAGAATTAGGAAGATAGAAGCGCGGAGCAACGAATTCTTGATTGAAAAAAACAGGCACGAAGTAAGACTCAATGATTTGACTGAAGAAGGCAAGAACTTTGAAAATATTGAAAAACTAGGAGAAAAAAGCCCTGCAGAAATGAAGGAAAGACTTGTTAAAGTTGAACAAAGAATTGTTCAAATTGGTGCAATCAATATGAAAGCAGTAGATAGCTTTGGGGAATTGAAAAAAGAAGTTGATGAAATTGAATTTAAGGCAAAAAAACTTGCTGACGAGAGACTAGCAGTATTAGATATGATTGACAAAATAGAAGTAAAAAGAACAAGCGTATTTATGGAGTGCTTTAATGAAATTAACAAGAACTTTGAAGAAATGTTTTTCAAATTTTTTAATGGAGAAGGGAAACTTGTTTTAACTAACCTCGAAAAGCCTTTGGAATCAGGATTAGAAATTATTGCTAAACACAAAGGAGAAGTGTTGAAAAATATTGATGCAATGAGCGGAGGAGAAAAAACTCTTACTGCATTAGCATTCATGTTTGCAATACAACTATACAGTCCCGCACCATTCTATGCTTTTGATGAAGCTGATGCTGCACTCGACAAAGAAAATTCATTAAAAATGAGTAACCTTGTTGAAAAAATTGCTGAAAAGAGTCAATTCATTGCAATTACCCACAACGATACAGTAACAAAAAAAGCTGACCAAATAATTGGAATTGCAATTAGCAAAGAAAAAACATCAGTAATTGGATTAAAACTAAAACAATCACAAATACAACAGAGTGCTTGAAATTAGGGCGATGTTTAAGAAATCTTTGAGTTAATTCACTTCTTCTTTTTCTTAGTAACTTTGTAAGAAGATTTGCGTTCATACTTTTTTAAAATTATTTTATTTTTAGCCTGTTCCTTTTTTTCAGCAACAAATTCATCTTTAGCAAGCTCAACAGTCCCCTTTATTTTTTCGCCTTTTTTTATTTCAGAAAATCTTTTTGGTTTTGCAAAAGATTTATTTATTTTAATTAAGTCTTCATTATCAATTCCCGAAACATTTAAAGAACCGGGCCCAAGAGTAGAAAGCTTTTCTTTTAACGAACCCATCCTAGTTTTTAATAAATCCAATTGTTTAGTAATATCTTTTCCTCTAGAAATATAATCTGTTTTAACAATTATTCCAGAACGATAATGTTTATTCAAATCAGACAGACTTTTCTCCAACGCAAATATTTTTGCTCTTGATTCATCAAGTCCAAGCATTAATTTTGAACGCTCAGCCCTCTTATCAAGTAATTGTTCTAACTCAACATCAAGTTTTTTTCTAGCATAAAAATATTCAGCATCAGAAATTTTTTTGTTAGCTAAATCCTCTTCAATTTTTCTAATTAAATTTTGTACACGAGTTATTCTAGCATTAATTGAACCCCGCTCATGGAAAGAATTACTTCTTAGCCCAAAATAAACCGCAATTAATAAAACCAGCAAAACCAATAAGCCAACAACAACAATTACACTAGTTAAAGGATTTTCTACACGAGTATACTCAACTTGAACAGAAACATCCCCAGTATTACCGTTTCCGCTGTCATAATTGGTTCCAACAAATGCTTCAAAATCGGTTTCCCTTAAGTAAGAAATTACTTCATCTTTACTCAATTCAATCTTTTTTGAAAGGAAAATTAAATCAAAACTAGTTTTCAAATCAGCAATTGATTCGTTTACTCTGCCTATGCCCAGATCACATTTAGAATTCTCAAAAAAGAATTTAGAATGATCAAAGAAAAGATTAGCCCAAACAGAAGAAAAAGAATCAGTATTACTTATGGTAAGTTCTTCTATTTCAGAAAACAATTTATTATTATCAATTATTTCGCGTTCTTTTTCCCCAAGAGCAAAGGCCTCAGAAAAATAAGTGTCGTAAAGCGCAGCGAAATAAAAACCACTTGACTTACTTATTTTTGCTGCAGCTAAACGCTTCTTTGCTTCAGTCATAGATTCTACAGATAATTGCACATTACCATCAGAAAGTATTTTTTCAATGAAATTAATTCTTGAATCAACTTTAGCAATAAACTCGGGAGAATAATTTGGAATCTTTTTTTGTGTAGAAGATTTTGCTTCCTCAAAAAAATCATTAGAAGCTTCTAACCAAGATTTTGCGGACGCATAATTATACACTTTATCAAAAAGGAAAGAAGCAATATCTTTTTCTGGAACATCATCTTCTGAAATAGCTGATTGTTCAATATTATTCAATGCGTTTTCAGCATAAGCTATTCTTTGTTGGGAACCAATCATCCACTCTATTTTATCAATTGGAATAAAATCAAACTTTTTTTTCGCTTCAACAATATCGTGCCTTAATGAATCTATTTTCGAATCCAAAATAGTTGAACCCCTAGCTAACAGTGAAGGGTTTTCTGAAACCTCTGCAATTGCTGTTGAAAGAATTTTTGCATTAAAAGCATAATTAGCTGAAGAATATAAATAATTTTGGTCAAAAGACATTTCTGCACGATCAATATTCCAGTTGGCTCTACCTATTTCCGGATAAAGACTTGGTCTTATCGATTCATCGAGAGTAGTTGTCTTCAATTTTTCAATCGCATCTTTTGTAGAAGCCTTTGCTCGATCAATATAGCGTTGAGAAAAAATTTTCATTGGCAATAATGATGAACGAATCTTTAATCCTAGAGGAATACAAACACTAGCAGTATCATTAGAATCAACTTGAATAGAATCAATATCCGAGTAAGAAAATTTTATTGCATCTTGAATAGTTGCAACCTCAACTATCTTCATATTTAATTTTTCTGGCCCGTAAGTTAGTAAATTAACTGTTTTGCCTTCATCAACACTTAATTGTTGTGCTTCCCCCTTAGGAATCATAAATAATTCTATTCCCCCCTCAGAAGCAGCTTTTGCTTTTGCCAACACTCCACCAACTACCCCTACAGAACCATCAGAAAGAATTGAACCCGTTAAGCCAATATTTTTTTGTAAAGGTTTTTCATTCAAAGAAGAATAAAACAATAGAGCCATTGCTGCTCCTGCAGAAGGACCATCCACTTCGGAAGCATTGGCTTGAATATCAAAAGTGTAATCGTATTTAGTAGTATCAATTCCGGGGGAAAGCTTTTTCGCAACATTAAGCGCAATTACTCCCGTTTCTTGAGTATCAGTCCCTATTAGTGAATCAGAAACAAAAAAAAGTACTCTTCCTTTCCCCGGAGAAGTTTCTAAAGTAATATCGGCAATCATTCCCTTGCCGTCTTCGGTTACCGCAAAAATCTTTAATGATTCTTGAGGGAGAACCGCGAGTGCCTGAGCACAAAATGCTAGCACAAATAATAACAAAAAAAAGTGTGCAAATTGTTTTGAGGAAATCATAAAAATCTCAATAATACAGGAAGAACTTGTTTATAAATTTAGAGGAAAAAGGGTTATGATATAAAGTTAATATTCCGAATAAATTGAAAAAAATTAATTCAGAATTAAAAGAATTAGAAAAAGAGCTTGCGAGCGAAGTGCGGGAGCCTACAATCAAACAAATCTTGAT
>CAYLWD010000059.1:0-4766 GCA_964387305.1 uncultured archaeon | reverse complement strand
TGAAATAAAGCTTTAAAAATGACTCGGCGCAGAATTTAGATGAACACGACTTGAATCAAATAATTCAATTCATTGTTCGGATGAAATCCCTCCGTAGTTTAGTAGCTAGAACGCTCGGCTGTAGATTCTATAAAATCAGCAAAGAGCTGGTGGCTAAGCACTTTGAATAAAGTGTGCAGCAACCGAGAGGTCCCCGGTGCAACTCTGGGTGGAGGGATTTTCCATTTTTTCACTGGCAAAACACTCCCGAATGCTTTTTATTAACCATTTAATCTTATTATATTATGGAATTTGAATTCAAAAAAAACAAAATTACTTTCAATCGAGAATTATCTAACTTAGATAAATTGGTTCTAAAATTTGTAAAAATTCTTGATAAAGAAAAAATAGAGTATGCAATAATTTCTGGATACATTGCAATTCTTTTTGGACGAAGCAGGGGAACAGAAGATGTAGATTTATTTATAGAAGAAATGCCTTATCCTAGATTTGAAAAATTATGGAATTCTTTGAATGCTTCTGGTTTTGAATGCATTCACGTGGCTACCCCCAAAGAAGCTTATGAATATTTCTTAAAAGACAAAACTTCAATAAGGTTTGCAGAAAAAGGAGAATTCATACCAAATTTTGAACTAAAATTCCCTCAAACAAAATACAACAAATATTCGATGAAACACAAAATCAAAGTGCTACTAAATGGTGAAGAGTTAAACACTTCTGAAATTGAATTACAAATAGCATTCAAATTAAACCTTGGTAGTGACAAAGATTTTGAGGACGCAAGACACCTTTACAAAGTGTTTAAAGAATTTCTAAATATAGAATTATTAAAAAAACAAATAAACGAACTGAATGTCGAAAAAGAAGCGGAGCAGATTTTATGGAAAAAGGATTGAAACTTACAAAAGCAGACTTGAAAGAATTAGAAGAAGAAAAAATAAGAAACCGAAAGCAACGAATGGATTTCATTGATTTGTACGCAGATTGGCTAAAAAAAACACCAAACAAAAAATGGTCAAAGCAACAAAACAAAGTAATAGAGCAAAATTAGTTTCGTGTGCAATTCTGGGTGGAGGGATTTTCTTTTTATACTTCTTTGTACCATTCTAAATAGTAGTTTGTCAGTAAGTTTGTTGATGTTTATGAAAATTAATCAAATTGGAAAATTACTATTTTCGATTATTATTTGTGAAATAATCGGGGCGAGTGGCTCTATTTTTACTATTCCTAATATTCCTACATGGTATGCCCAGTTAGTAAAACCATTTTTTTCTCCACCAAATTGGCTTTTTGCTCTGGTTTGGACAACACTCTTTTTTTTAATGGGAGTAGCGTTATATCTCGTTTTGGAAAACAACAATAAAAAATTAATTAAACAAAAAAATATTGCAATTATTATTTTTAGTATTCAATTCTTTTTCAATGTTCTCTGGTCTTATCTATTTTTTGGATTAAGATCCCCTTTGCTAGGTTTTGTTGGAATAATAATTCTTTGGATAAGTATTATTGCAACAATAATTAGTTTTTATAAAATTTCAAAAAAATCAGCTTATTTATTGGTACCATATTTGCTTTGGGTCAGTTTTGCTGCAATATTAAATTTTACCGTACTAATAATGAATCCTTAAATTTAGTTAGCACTTTTTTTAAAAATTAAATCACAAACTTCCCGTTCTTGTAAATAACTTTTTGTGAACCATCTTCAAGGAAAGCAGTTACTCTTCTTTTTTCAGTAGAAATAATATCAACGTGGATTGCGGATTCATTATAACCCATTGAAGCCCATTGCTTTTTCGAAACCTTTGAAGGATTACCTGGGAAACAATCCTTGTAAGCAGAACCAACCGCGATGTGAGTATTACCTTCTTTTCCTCCACGATTCTCGTCATAAAGCGTTGTACCCATGAATTTTGTTATATGAGAAACCCTGCCGTCAGTTAAAGAGAATTCGCCAATTCTATTCGCACCCTTAACTTTAATCATTTCTTTGAGGAGTTTTTCATTTTCACTCGCAGTCGCCTTAATTATTTTTCCTTTCTTGAAAGTCAAAGCAATTCCTTTAATCAAATTACCAAAATAATATAATGGTTGGTTAAAAGAAATTTTTCCTTCAGTCAAACGACAATCAGGAGAAATAAATATTTCGAAACTAGGGATGTTTCTTCCAGTACCCCCAAGCCAATTTCTATTTTTTCCTACACCTACCCAAAGGTCAATGTTCTTTGCCTCGAGATGAATTTTTTGTATTCTCAAAGAATCTAGTTTTTTCTTTAATAAAAGTGTTTGATTCATTATAGCCCGCCATTTTTTTACTGGATTAGGAGAATCCAAATAACACGCTTTGATTATTTGGTTCCAATATTCTTTTTCAGTTAGATTCACTTCATCAGCCATTGCTTTTGTTCCATACAATGCGAGGGCCCAAGTAAATTTTTTAGCACTCTCTTTGTCTTCCATCCATTGCTTGTAAGGAAGCATTGCTTCTTGAGAAAGCATTATTTTTTTGGGATTAATCCCCTTTAATTCGTGTACTTTGTAATCAGCAAGAATTCCTATGCTATGGTCGATTTCATCTATTCTTCCCCTCAAATATTTTTTTGGAAAAAAAGTTAGTTGCTTAGTAGAAGCGTATTTGTAAAAATCACGAGCAAAAGAAGTTCTTGTATCCCCATCAGGAAAGAATTGCACAATTGGGTGCCCGCCTGCTTTGAGTACCGCTCGTCGCAAAGAAAAAAGCAAGGGTTTAGCACACTCGGGGACTTGAAGCAAAACAACTTCTCCACGCTTTATTCCTTTACCATCATTCAAAGCACAATTTACTAGAACATCAGCATACTTATCAAGAATTTTTTGGGAAACAACAAAAGACATACTATTGCAAAAGTAAAAGAAATATATAAAACATTCTACGAAACACAAAAAATATTTAAAAAAAAGATAATTTTGTTAACATAAGTATTAAATACAACTTTTTCTTCTACCTGGTTGTGCAAAAGATATTTATTAGTTTGATTTTAGTGGCCACGTTATTTATCTTGTTTGGATGCACTTCAGAATATGAAAATCCTTGTGAAGGCGCGGTTGATATTGGACCGTCCGCTGGAGTTTGCATTTCAGTAGAAAATACAAACTCTTATCCAGAATATGATTTTTATTATGACGGGGAAATGTTTGGGCCAGAACTAATTGAAGGAAAAACAGGACTTTACAAACTAGAAAATAAAATAATAATATTTGCACTACCAAAAGGAACACAAGTTATTGACTCATTTAATAAAGAAGCAATCAAATCCAAAACATTACAACTTACTAACCCGTATACAAAATTCACTATAACTTCTTTTAACAAAGAAACGCAAACAATAACTTTAGAAGAAAACAATTAACTTTTCCCATTTGCAATTCTGAGCGGAGGGATTATTCACAAAACGAAAACCTAAATATTTGCCAGAATCATTGAACGGAGTTTGGGGTGCTTGTTCACTTTACTTGTAATGAATAAAGCAAGTGCAAAAATGTGTGAATCAAATCTCCTGCTAATAATGAGTGCTAAACAGAATAAAACAATTCCTAAAAGAATCAAACCCAGGGCATCTATTTGTCCCAAAAAAAAGACGATTATAATCAAAGCAGTTCCTTGAAATACTGACATTAACCAAAACTTTACTGCAAAAAAAATTTTTTCATCAAGCGCATTCGCGTGAGGATTTTTTTTAGCAAGCTTACTATTTCTTGGCTTCATGTTCAAACATTAAACAATCGAGTATATAATTGTTGGGGAACGGTAATCAAAAAATTCTAAGAAAAAGCACACATTCTAAGCTATTTAGTATTGCTTTCCTAACCAAATCTGCTTTTTAATTCGAATGGTATTGTGTAAGTTACTGTTGTGCTATTTGCACACAAAAAAAGGTGATAAGAAAAATGGGAGAAATAGAAAATATTGATAGCGCAACAATGTTCGTAGGAAAGGGCTCGAAAAAAGATTTGGTTTTAGAATTATGCGAGGGAGAAGATATTCTTGATTGCATAAAACAAGGAATGATTATGAATAACGTGCACAAAGTAAAGGTGGTTGGAATAGAAGGAATTGTAAAAGAAGCTACAGTAAATTACATGATGGGTTCGAACTTCAAGCACCGTGATTTGAGGAACGCAAAACCAACAATGGCTGGTGGGCATTACGAATTAATGGGAAGGGACCGAAACGAATTGTATGGTAATTTGAAGATAGTTTTGAGGGAAGGAAACCGAATAGAAACTTATACAGTAGCAGAAGGAATTGCTAGTGAAGGACTAAAAATAAGGCTACAATTCATTAACGTGGAAGAACAAAATATTATTGAATAAGTTCTTCCACTGGTTAAAAAAACTAATTCTGTTAAAAAAAACAAATCCTAATCAAAAAAACCACAAAAAGTTCGGATTCTCTAGTTGTGAAACAAAAATGGTTTGGCTTTCTTATTGACAATGATTAATACCCCTCAAGCATTAGTTCAATTGCATTCAAAGATTATTAAAAATAATTTTTGTAAAATTTTGTTTAAAAAAAATAATTCTACGAATGCAAAAGAGAGGGGTGATAGTATGAGTTTAACAACATTAACATTTGCCAATGCGAATGCTGAGAGAGCAACCCAAATCGGGGTTGGAAAAGTAAGGGTAATGAAAACTGACAAGTTCTTTGGAATTAACGAAATTTGCGTTATAGGAAAATTAGTTGAGGGCGCAGTTGCTAACAACATGAGGGTACAAGGAAGAAGTGC
>CAYLWD010000058.1:0-4818 GCA_964387305.1 uncultured archaeon | reverse complement strand
AACCCTTTCTAATTATTCTATCAACCGCAGCCAAAGGCAACTCAGCCATAACAAAAACCCCCAAAAACCACCTTAAAACAAAAAACAAGGCAATACTATACAGTAAAACTTTGGAGAATATAAATCTGTGCCTCAAAATCACATCAAGCTAATGCTTTATCGGGGGCGGAAAGAAACCCTTGGCGCGGGTTTAGTGCGAGGAGGGGGTGCTTCAAAAAAGAGACGCGGTTTCCGAACACTTAATGAATTAAGGGAAGTTCTTTCAACAAATTCTATCTTAGCGCCACGAGAAATCATTCTATCCCTTGCGGAAATAAACGGTTCTTTTCCAATCGGCCTAAAAAAAACAAAACACCCTTTTGAATTTGGAACATGATAACCGCCAAGCGATTGATACCATTTGTTAAGTCTGCGATTTTTTTCAACCAACCTAATCCTTGAGGACTTTTTTAATAAGGTTTCTATCGAGAATGCAGAAAGAAAAGCTAGTCTCCGCTTCTTCTTTGCGGAGAACCATTCGCGCAGAGAATAATCAAGAAACTTCTTTGCAACAAACCCCTTCCCCTGGTAATTGGGGTGTATAATAAAATTTATTAGTTCGCCGTTAACAAACCAGGAATAACCAGCAATTTCTTTGCCAACTTTGGCTACAAATGCATCGCCACGAGTTAATGAAACCTTAAATGCGTCCCAAACGAAAACTTTATCTTCCTCTGTTGCCCGCGAAAACGAAAACTCCATTAATTAATAATGTTTTCAGAGTTAAAAAGGGTTTTCTAAATCAATCACGTTAATTGACGAAAAGAGAAGAAACATTAAAAATACTCAAGAAACGAATTTAATCAAAGCCGAAAAAGCCAAACAAAAGGATTATTAAATAATGTTATTTAACATTAAATAAGGTGATTTTGTTGGCTTTGAAAACATTTAATGTAGAGAATTCCATTTACCAAAAATTTTCAGGCTTTTGCAGAGCAAACGGAATGAGTATGAGTAAGCAAATAGAATTCTTTATGCGTTCCATTGTTGAAGAAGAACCTGCTACAAGAAAAGAATTTTTGGATAAATTAGATAATATTAGAAATGGAAAATTCACTAGAGTAAAAAATTTTTCAAAAGAATTCGGCTTGAAAAATAAAAAAGGTTAGCTGAATGAAATACTCGCTGTTCTTGTCTGAAAACGTGAAAAAGAAATTCGAAAAAATGCGTAAAAAGAAAAAAGAAGAGCTTGAAGCAATAGGGAAAAAAATTGAAGAAATACTTGAAAACCCCCACAGATTCAAACCACTCAAAGGAGACATGAAAGGCTCATTTAGGATTCACATCAAAAAATCATTTGTTTTGGTTTACGAAATTGAGGAAAAAAATAAAGCAGTAAGAATACTTGAATACGCACATCATGATGAGGTTTATTAGCTAATTGAAAACTAAATAGTTTTGAATTAACCGGCAACCCTCCCAAAGAGAGTTTAAAAAGGATTTAACTTCAAGGTTTAATGAATGGCTTTTGTTAAACATGATTTAATTAGAGAAGACTTAGTTGAGTCGAGGCTTTATCAAGAAGTGCTTGTTTCTCGAGCAATTGAGAAAGGCAATACCCTCGTAGTTGCACCAACTGCACTCGGAAAAACTGTTGTTGCAATAATGCTCTCTGCTTACAAAATCAAAAACAATCCGAACGCAAAAATTCTTTTCATGGCACCGACAAAACCCTTGGCAGTCCAACACGAAAAGAGTTTTCAGAAATTCATGAACCTCGAAGAAGAAAAAATTATTTCAGTTACTGGAGCAACCAGCCCAGCAAAAAGAAAAGAACAATACAAACACGCACAAATAATTAATGCGACTCCACAAACAATAGAAAACGATTTACTCAACGGATTAATTAATTTTAGAGAATTTGATTTAGTTATTTTTGATGAAGCACACCGTGCAGTTGGAGACTATGCTTATGTTTTCATAAACAATCAAGTGCAAAGACAAAATTCCAAGACACTAGTGCTAGCACTAACCGCAAGTCCAGGCAGTGAAGAAGAAAAAATACAGGATGTTTGC
The DNA here is from genome assembly GCA_964387305.1 of uncultured archaeon. GTDB lineage: Archaea > Iainarchaeota > Iainarchaeia > Iainarchaeales > JAAZKV01 > CAYLWD01. The sequence continues at coordinate 2,763 of CAYLWD010000058.1, read as the reverse complement.
CGAAATTTGAGTATAAAAAACATTGAAATAATGTCAAACAAGGACGCTGAAGTAAAACCCTACATTAACGAAATTACCGCAGAATGGATTAAGGTTGATATGCCCCAAGAATTCTTGGAAATAAAAGAATTGCTTGGACACTTTATGAGAAAACAATTACACACACTAAAATTATTGGGTTTAGCAGTTACTGAAAACAAAAATTATTACAACAGAACAAGACTACTAGAAATGCAAGGAAAAATTCGGCAAAGATTGATGAGCCACGGGAGTACACAACCAAGTTTATTTGCAGGAGCATCAAAATGCGCTTCGCTACTCAAGATAGCGCACGCAGAAGAATTAATTGAAACACAAGGAATTGCTCCGCTAAAAAATTATTTTGATTCACTAAGAGACGAAGCTAGGAAAGGACAAAGCAAAGCAGCTGGACAAATAGTTGCTGATGAGGATGTGCAAAAAGCAATTACACTAACAGAAAAATTGTTTGAAAAAAATGTTCAACACCCAAAATACGAGGAACTAAGAAAACTTGTTGAAGAACAATTACAAAAACATCCTGAGAGTAAAATATTAGTATTCAATCATTACAGGGACTCAATAAAAGAGGTCGTAAAATTTTTGAATAATTCCGAAGGAGTACGAGTAGAAAAATTTATTGGACAAGGAAACAAAAGAAACGAAAAAGGAATGTCACAAAAATTACAACAAGAGGTTCTTGTGGATTTGAAGAGCGGAAAATTTAATGTACTAGTTACTTCATCGGTAGCAGAAGAAGGTTTGGATATTCCCTCAGTTGATTTAGTTGTTTTCTTCGAACCAGTCCCATCAGAAATAAGAACAATCCAACGAAGAGGAAGAACAGGACGATTTGGTAAAGGAAGAATGGTTGTATTAATGGCGAAAGGAACAAGAGACGAAGCATTTTATTGGGTTGCTAAAAAAAAGGAAAGCAAAATGAATTCAATCCTAAGAGAAATGAAGGGAAGCAACCACATGTTGCCGGATAGTGCTAAGCGTAGCAGTAAGGCAACTGTTTTGCCTGAACAAATGACGCTAAGTTCTTTTAATGAAAGCAAAGACGAAATAATTATTTTTGTTGATTCAAGAGAACACGCATCTACAGTAGCAAAAGATTTGTTTGAATACCCTAATGTAAAAGTAAGAATGAAACCATTAGATGTTGGGGATTATGTTCTTAGCCAAGATGTTTGTGTAGAAAGAAAAACAATCGAGGATTTCGTTAATTCAATGATTGACGGAAGAATGTTTAACCAACTAGTAACTTTGCGTTCGAATTACAATAAGCCGTTAGTTATTGTTGAAGGAAATATGAACGAGATTTTTTCTTTACGCAATATTCATAGAAATTCTATTATTGGTGCACTCACAAGCATTGCACTTGATTACCAAGTACCTGTAATTAATACAAAAAGTTCGAAAGAAACTGCCGAGTACCTCTACTTAATTGCAAAAAGAGAACAATTAGGTAGGGAAAAAGAGGTAAGACTACGAGTTGGAAGAAAAGGATTGACTCTTGATGAACAACAAAGATTTATTGTAGAAGGAATACCCATGGTTGGTCCGAACATGGCAAAATTATTGCTCGAAAAATTTGGTAGCATAAAAGCAATTGCTAATGCGAGTGAAAAAAAATTACAAAAAGTTGAGAACCTTGGAACAAAAAAAGCGAAACTTATTTTGAAAGTGATGAATGAGAAATATGACGTGAAAGAAAATAATGACAAAAAAATGCTAAAAGAAAAAGGAGAAAGTAATGCTAATCAAAAAGAGGAAGGCGCTCTTAATTTAGGAGAAGAACCTGAATTAGAAGAAAGTTTTCAAGATTATGATTCTGATTGAAGAAAAAAAAATCGAAGTAGTGAAGTTTAAAAACCTGCCTTAGGAGATTATTGTTAATCAAAAAATGGTGAGTTTATGGTAGAATGGCACGTTAAATCAAAAAGAAAACCTTCTGGCGGAATGAGACGAACACGCAGGAGATGCGACAAGAAACTAGCTTGGAGAGGCGGAACTAGTGCTAAAACAAAAATTGACAGGGACGAGACTGACGCAAAATTCGGAATAGGAAATACTAGAAAAACTAGAACAATTGCTTCAAAAACAGTTAATCTTACTACTGAAAAAGGAAAAACAATAAAAGCGAATATTGTTAATGTAAAAGAAAACAATGCAAACAGGCTATACGCTAGAGCAAATATTGTAACAAAAGGCGCTTCAATAATAGTAACTGTTAATGGTGAAGAAAAAACAGCAAGAGTAACTAACAGACCGGGACAACACGGAACAATAAATGCTGTGCTAGAATAATAGAATTCTAGAACCCGCCCAAATAGCTAAAACCCTTCAAAACATTGATTCTAACCAAATCCTTAGGGGCTTTATAAAGAGCCTCGGGATGGGGAAGATTTATAAGCCTTCCCCACGGCGGTTTATATACTTATGCTCATTCAGCTCTCATCTGAACTGAATTCGCCTAATTTGGAGAAGTGATTCGTTTGACTACTTTAAAATGCCCTGAGTGCGGTAGCACTAAAATAAAAGTTGACCATGCAAAGGGAGAAGCTGTTTGCATGCAGTGTGGTTTAATTGTATCAGAAGATGCAATGATTGACACTGGAAAAGAATGGAGGAACTTTGAGGGAGATGGTTTAGAATCATCACGCTCGGGTAGTCCAATGAAATATGTTAAACTAAATAAGGGTTTAGTAACAATGATTGATAGAAGAGGAACCGACCTTA
>CAYLWD010000057.1:0-4883 GCA_964387305.1 uncultured archaeon | reverse complement strand
GTTCTAAAGAAACTCATTGTTGATAAAAATAATTTTATATTTAAAGTTTTGTTTGACAGAAAATACCGTGAATGCATTCTCAATAATTTTGATGGCATTTGGGGAGCTTGGACTGTTAAAAAAGAAGTGGGCACGCACTTCTTTTGGATGATGAAAGAAAATGGCGAAGAAGTTCCTCTTTATTGCAAAGGCGATTTTTTAGTTTCAAAAGATGGTTCTGAAAAGATAAAACTTTCCGAAAAAGAAATTCTTTCATTCCTTGAGAACAAAAAAATCTATCCTAATCTTTTTTTAAATTACGGAATATTGCTTTTCTTTTGCGGAATAAAACCATTAACTGGATTTGGTTCAATGAACTATTTGACTGATATGAAAAATTCTTGGGTAAAAAGCATGCAAGAACTAGAACCTAATGAAGCACTATTAATGAAAAATATTGATACAAAAGGACTTGTTGCTGCGCCAATAGTAACTTATGCACGTAAAGACAATACTATTGTTGAACAATACTTTGCTGACATTGTGTATTCAGGAGGCCTGAATAAAAAGTACTTAGTTAATCTTGGAGAAATGCGTTTCTGTGATTTGTTGAAAACCTCATTAATTTCAAACTACGAAATAAAAGTTCCTTCAAATGAGAAAAAACCCCTCAAACTTACGGTAAATGATTTGGTAAATGAAGGTTTTGCTTGGATTAAATAAAAGTAGTCTATGTTCAATCTTAGCTTGCTATTATAAAAGATTTTGGTTTCTTAATTGTTTTGTGATTTGATTTTATGGTTGTGAAGAAAAAAGTTACAAAGAAAACTGTTACAGTTTCAAACAAAGTTTTTGTTTCAAAGACTGACTTAATCGGCGACTTGGTTTCAAAATATCCTGAAGTTGCTCCCTTACTTGCACAAGCTGGTCTTCATTGCGTTGGTTGTCATTCTTCTGCTTACGAAACTATTGAACAGGGTTTGCAAGTCCACGGAATGAATTCAAAAAAAATTGGTGAAGTTATTGTTCTGATTAACAAGCGTGTTGCAATGTACAATGCTTTACCAAAAATTTCTTTTACAAAAAAAGCTTTAGAAGTTTTACAAAAAAAGATTAGGGCTGCTAATTCCAAGTATGTTAGGGTAGTCCAAGTGTTTGGTGCTGATTTTGATTTCGAGCCAACTAATCAAAAACTTTCTAGTGATGTTGAAGTGGGCAAGGATAATGTATTGGTTCTTCTTGATGCGCGTACAGAAAGAATGCTTAGGGGAATAACAATTGATTATGATTCAAAAGTATCTGATTTTGTTGCAAAACGTGCGAACTAGTATTTAGGTGTTTTTGTTCTAGCAAACCAACCAATTCCTATTCCAAGAACCATGCAGATAGCAGCAACTTGCATTAGTGTTTCGAAACTAATTAAAGTATTTTGGGTAGAACTTCTTTCAACTAAACTAGGAGTATTAGCGAATGTAGTTTCTTCTGCGGAAACTATTTTTTGTCCATTAGAAAGCATTGGCGCTGAATCCGTTGCAGAATAACTTATTCCGCCAACCGAACCCATTGCTTGTATAATAAAATAAATAAATCCAGCAAATATTAAAGCACCAAAACAAAGCATTACAAATACTTTAGCATCTTGCATTAAATCCGGGGAAACAACTTGTTTTCCTTTTTGAGTTAATTCATAATATTTCCATTTTCGTCCCTCATCAATCATTCTAATTAAACCAGCGTCCATTAGGATTTGGCAATGCTCTTTTACAGTAGAATTTCCTAATGATAGTTTCACGCTTAATTCTGACAGAGTTCTTCTTCTTTCCTTTAAGTTAGAAAGAATTCCTATCCTGCTTTCAGCCGAGAGTGCCTTGAAGCTCTCTTTATTCAAAATAACTGTTTGTTCGAAAACCATTTTTTCACTCGCCTATTAAACTCCTACTAACTTGGCTTTTTAATAACTTGGATTTTCTTCGGAAGAAGCCTTTTTACTTATTTTCTTTCCGCCAAGCGTTACTATTAGTGCGTAAAAAAATCCTGCAAGGTTCTTCACAATAATGCTTCCAATCATTAGTGATAAAATAAAACCTGATAAGGAATACATAATCCACGCGTATTGAGATACTTTTGAAAGGGGCAAAGTGTTTTCAATGGTTTTAATTAAATCAACGCTATCCCCGCCTTTATTTACTTGTTCTACTACAGTTTCTTTGTAAGCAGTGGAATTTACTTGGCTCTGCAAAGCATCCATTGTTGCGACAAAAGTAATTACATCAATATCCTCTTTTCCCCTCAACTTAGTGTATTGTGGAAGAGCAGTAATCTGCTCAACGGTTTGTCTTTGGGTTTCAACAATAACTTGTCCTATAGTATTGCTCACAGTACTTTTCAATGATTGACTATCCCCAATAGTTATTCCAACTAATTCTTCACCGAATGTTGATTCAAAATTTGTTCTTAAAGGGTAAGCACTTAGTAAGAGTAAAGCAAGTACTCCAATAGAGAACGCGAGCGTAATTTTCCCAGCCGCTCCTATACCTGCTCTTAATTCTGGCATCATTTTGAGTTCCTTTTCTTTTGCTTTCTCAAATCTTATAGCGAGGGGCAAGCTGATTACAACAAAAATAATTGGGATAACCAACAAGGTTTGCCCAAATAAAAACATTCCGCCAAATCCTCCTATTAACATTCCTCCTCCAGCAAATATTGCGGATTGTGAGTAATCAAAATTTTTTCCAATAAACAAAACAAGTGCGATTGGAATTGCGCTGAATATTACGAAAACCCAAAAATTTAATCCAAGAAGAATTTTTGCTAAAGGGATTATGTTAAGGGTCAAAAAGTGGTTCTCGGTTATTCCAGTTTGTGCGAACAAAAAAATTGTTAAAACAGTTATAATTGCTAGAATTAATGCCAGCACAATCCCTTGTTGTTTCGAATCCATGATTTAGTATTATTCTGGTTATATTTAAAGGTTGCTTGAACCATTTTTTTATTCTTTTTAAAAACAATTTTTGTTGTGCGTTTTTTAGAAAAGTTTTTGTTGAGCATTTTCATTCAAAGCTTTCTTGCAAGTCTCCCAATATATTCTAGAAAAGGGGGGTAACCTTGAATGTTCTTTCACATATTTTTTCAAGAAAATTATTGTTTTCTCATCAGAAGGATAACCTGAACCCAAGTCGCCATAGCGTTTTCTTAGTTTTTCAATTATATCATCGCGCTTTACTTTTGCTAGTATGCTCGCAGCACTAACCACGACATAAGTTGAGTCGGCTTTGTTTTCTGCAACAATTTTTGTTTTAGTTTTCGTGTACTTCCTAATTCGTTTCTCAAATTTTCCGGGAACCGAGTCAGGACTATCAACATAAATTACATCAATTTTTTCGCTCACACTATCAATTAGTTTCCCAATAAACATTGCTTCTATTTCGTTTAGCGAGTAGCGAACCATTAAATCGTTTAATTGTATTGGACTAATTTCTTCTAAATAATATTCTAAAACTTTTTCCTTAACTTCTTTTTCTAAGTGTTCTCTTTGTTTCGCACTCAAATCTTTTGAGTCCTTTACCCCGTGTGCTTTGAATTCTTTTTCATCCTCTTTCTTCATTACAGTAATAGCAATAACCATTGGGCCAAAGCAAGGCCCTCGTCCGGCTTCATCAATTCCTGCAATTATAGTCATACAAAATTCACGTTTTCAAAATCTTCTTTTAATAATTAGAAAATATGCTAACCATAATTTAAGCTTTGGGCTTTTTGTGGTTTAATAAAAAATTGGGAATTAGATTTATTCTATAGTACTTAGCACTTCTTTCATTCGTGGTTTGTCTTTTGGGCAAGAATTGCAAGCATCAATTGCGTCCAAACAAATAATTCTATTCTTTTTTGCTCTATCAATTTGGGGGGTTGTTCCTGTTCCTTTTCTTAGGTTTTCTAATTCGTCCCAAGCTTCTTTGTAAGCTGCTTTAACATAAGTAAGTGCAGAATTTTTTTTATCGTCATTAGCCCTAATTCTCTGGTAAGAGTAACACAAGTAGCATTCTCTTCTAGCTTCAGCTAAACTACTCTTTTTATCGCCTAACATAAGAATATATTTTGTCGGACAAGAATATAAATCTTGCTGAATGAAAAAAAGTCTTGTTTTTTTAAAAATTTTGAAAATTAGAGGATTGTTTTTTTAACAACCCTCTTTTTTTCTTTAGTTTTAAGCCGCTACATCGATGTTCAATCTTTTCTTTAGTTCCCTGTAACGATTTCGGATAGTTACTTCTGTTACTCCCGCAACGTTAGCAACTTCTTTTTGTGTTCTCCTCTCTCCTTTGAGTAAGCCCGCAATGTATACTGCTGCTGCAGCTACTCCAGTGGGTCCTCTTCCAGAGATGAGTCCTTTTTTGATTGCTTCTTCCAGGATTCTTCTCCCTTCTTCTTGTACTTCTCCACTCAAATTTAATTCAGAAGCAAACCTAGGAATGTAGTGAACAGGATTAGTTAGTGGTACTCCTAAATTTAATTCGCGTACCAAGAACCTATACGTTCTACCAATTTCTTTTTTAGTTAAGCCAGATGCTTCCGCCATTTCGTTCAATGTTCTAGGAACGTGGTATGTTCTACAAACAGTGTACAATACTGCAGCAACTACTGCTTCAATTAATCTTCCCCTAATGAGTCCTTTTTTTACAGTTTTTCTGTAAAGTAACGCAGCTGCTTCAACCAGTGTGTCTGGAATATTTAGGTAAGAAGCTACTCTCCTCATTTCGGTTAATGCTATTGATAAATTTCTTTGCATTGATGAAGAAACACTCGCTCTTTTTTGCCATTTAATTAGTCTATACATTTGGGCTCTTCCTTTACTAGAAAGTTTGTTTCCTCTCAGGTCAGTTCCTCTTCTATCAATCATTGTTACTAAA
>CAYLWD010000056.1:0-4932 GCA_964387305.1 uncultured archaeon | reverse complement strand
ATGCTGGAACATCGTTTAACAATTTTTCGCTAGTAGATGTAAATATTACGGGTGGAGGATATGCCGGGGCATTAGCTGGAATTTCTTTTAGAGAAATGTCAGATATTAATGTTTCTGGATATGTTACTGGAAATGGTCTATATGTTGGTTGTTTGGCGGGTGCGATGTATACCTCCGCAGCGTATGTAAATTCATCGTGCACTGTAGTTGGTTCTAATAACTATGTGGGGGGGTTGTTTGGTAATTTTTTAGGAGTATTTTTATTGTACTCTTCCTCAGAAGGTAGTGTAAGTTCTCCAGCTGGTTCTTATGTTGGAGGGGTAGCTGGACAAGTAAATTCACTTATTTACAAAGTCCAGAATCATTCATCTGTTAATGGGACTAGCAATTGTGGTGGAATAACAGGTAAATTTTTTGGGACTTTAGGTAAAGTGTGGATTTCAACTTCGTATTCAACCGGAAATGTAAATTGCGGTGGATATTCTGGGGGATTAATTGGAGGTATGTATAGTGCGCCAATTATAAATTCATATTCGAGAGGTAATGTTTATGGTAAGAGTACTGCTGACAAGGTTGGTGGGCTTATTGGGTATGGAAGTGGGAGTGTGAGTATACTAAATTCTTATGCTACTGGCAATGTTTCTGGAAGAACTGATATTGGGGGATTAATTGGACAATCAGATGTTGCATCAATTATAAATTCTTTTTCAACTGGACTAATTACTGGAACGGGATCTAATTTAGGGGGACTTATTGGAAATGAACGTGTAGGAGGGACAATAACAACCGCTTATTGGGATTCTACTAATTCTACAAAAACTGCTATGTGTGGAAATTATCCAAGCGGTAGTGGAGATTGTAATAATTCAAAAGGAATTTCAGGACAATATCCTGCTTATTGGTATTTGCCTTCAAATAGTCCGTTGTCCAATTGGAGTTTTGATGTAAATTGGCTTGCAGTTGATGGTAATTATCCGATTTTGAGATGATTAATTTAATATGGTGATTTGCTAGCGGATATCCCCTTGGCACCCTCGTTCCAATAGATTTATATAACTTTTTTTGGAGGATATATTTAATCTAACTTGGTGGGGGTTTTTAGTATTGCTTTTTGCAATGCCTGAACCGTGGTTCAAAATTATTTAATTGCTTTTTTATTGGAGGGGGATGATATTATGGCTGAACAAGAACAACAAAATGCTTTCATGAGTGAGGGTACTAAGCGTACTCGTGGAAGGGATGCTCAACGAGTAAATATTCTAATTGGTAGGGCAGTTGCTCACGCGATTAGAAGTACTTTGGGCCCAAAGGGAATGGACAAAATGATTGTTGATGATTTAGGTGACGTTACTATTTCTAATGATGGTGCAACTATCCTAAGCGAAATGGCTATAGAACACCCAGTTGGAAAAATGATGGTTGATGTTGCTAAAACCCAGGACAAGGAAGTTGGGGATGGTACAACAACAGCAGTAGTAATTGCTGGAACAATGCTAGAAAAAGCAGAGAAACTATTAGATGATGGTATTCATCCTAGTGTAATAATTAATGGTTATAGATTAGCTTCAGAGAAAGCAAAAGAACTTTACGAGGATGCTGCTGATGAAATTACTTTCAAGGACAAAAAATCTTTGCAAACAATTGCTTATACTTCAATGACTGGAAAAGCAGCTGAATCTGCTGAAGAATTAGCGGAAATAGTTGTTAAAGCAATTGAATTAGTTGCTGAAGAACAAAATGGTAAAATGGTTATTGACCACGATAATATTAAATTAGAAAAAAAATCTGGTGGCTCTTTGAAAGACACTCAACTTATTTCCGGAATAGTTATTGACAAAGAAATTGTTCACGGAGCAATGCCTCGTAGTATTGATAAAGCAAAAGTTGCTTTACTTGATTTGGCTCTTGAAGTTCGCGAACCAGAGAACGATGCGAAAATAGAAATTAATTCTCCTGAACAATTACAAGCCTTCCTTGATTCTGAAGAAAATATGTTGAAGGACATGGTTGAGAGAATAAAAAAATCTGGTGCAACTGTTGTGCTAACACAAAAAGGTATTGACGATATGGCTCAACACTATTTAGCAAAAGAAGGAATTATTGCTGTGCGTAGATTAAAGAAATCCGATATGGATGCTTTGGTTAGAGCAACTGGTGCTAGTGTAGTAAATAATATTAAAGAACTCTCAAGCAAGGACTTGGGTTACGCTGGCAGGGTTTATGAAAAGAAAGTTTCTGGCGACGCAATGGTATTCATTGAGGGCTGCAAGAATCCAAAAAGCGTTTCTATTTTAGTTCGTGGTGGAACCGAACACGTAGTTGATGAAGCTGAAAGAGCTTTAGTTGATTCTGTTGGAGCAGTTTCTTCTGCACTAAGAATAGGAAAAGTTCTTGTAGGAGCAGGTTCTTGCGAAATGGAAGTATCAATGAAGCTACGCGACTATGCTAAAACAATTGGTGGTAGAGAACAACTAGCTATCGAAGCATTCGCTGATTCTTTAGAAATAATTCCTAGAACACTAGCAGAAACCGCTGGAATGGATGCAATTGATTCTTTAGTTGCATTGAAGAGCAAGCACTCAAAGAAAGACGGCAAGTACTTTGGAGTAAATGTTTATGAATCAAAAATTTCTGACATGAAGAACGAAAGAGTTCTAGAACCATTAGCAGTAAAAACACAAGCACTTAACTCTGCTTCAGAAGTAGTTGAAATGATTTTGAGAATCGATGACATAATTTTGGGTTCTTCAAAATCAAAAATGCCAATGGGTGGCGGAATGCCAGGCATGGGTGGAATGGGGGAAATGTAAAATTAAATTGAGTGCAACGAAAAAATTCTTGCACTCTTTTTTTTAAAAATTATTTTTTTATGTTTTTCTATTTATTTTTAATTATTTTTTTTATTTTTTCTTTATTGTTTTTTTCTTATTATTTTTTCAGTTTCCTTAATAGCGTCTTTCAAAACATCATTAACAATAATATAATCGAATTCTTTTGATTTCTTCAATTCTCGTTTCGCAATTGAAAGCCTTTTCTTAATTGCTTTCGCATCATCTTTTCCTCGTGTGCGAAGTCTTTTTTCTAAGTCGCCCAGAGTTGGAGTTTTAATAAAAATAGTAATTGTTTTAGGAAACTTTTTCTTGATACTCAACGCGCCTTTTACATCAACTACAAACAAAACGCTTTTCCCGCTCGCAAGAACTTCTTCAACCTCACTCCTTAAACTCCCATAATAATTTCCGTAAACAATTGCGTGTTCGAGAAACTTTTTTTCTTTCAATAATTTTTCAAATTGTTTTTTTGAAAAAAAGTGGTAATGTAAATTATTTTTTTCACCTTTCCTTGCTTTTCGTGTAGTACAAGTAATTACTTTCTTCAAAAATTTTAGTTTTTTTAGTAATGGCTCTGCAATAGAAGTTTTTCCTGAACCAGAGGGTCCAGAAAAGATAAACAGTTTTCCTTTTTTCATTTGCATTCACTCCGCATTTTTTTATTTCATGGTTTCTTCATTTCTTTTCCAAAATATTCCAAGAATTTTGATGTTGTAGTTAGAATAAATGTTTTTCCTTTAGGTTCTTTTTTTATGAAACCATTTTCTAGTAAAACTTTCAAGTGTTCGTAAGCAGTATTGTTTCTGTATTTTATTATGAGTGATTGTTCTATTGGTTGTTTGTAAGCAACGATTGCTAGTGTCTTCATAATTCCTTTGTGGAACATTGCGTCAGTAGCATAATGCTTTACGTGTTCCGAGTAATCTTCTTTTACTCTCATTTGGTAACCAATAGGTAATTCAACAATTTCTAAAGCACTTTTTCTGTTCCCATAAAAATTCATTAATTCTTCTAGCATTGCTTTGGTTTCTAACCTTGATTCTGTTCCAGCAATTGCTTTTAGTTCTTCTAAAGTAATTGGTTTTGGTGACATGAAGAGTGCTGCCTCCATTATTTTTTCTTTTTCTAGTCTTTCCACAAAAATCTCTCTCCAATGAACAAAAACCCAATTTGTTTCCCTTTATAAAAGTTTATATTATATGTATTAATAGAATTTAATAGTATTAATATGTTTCTTTGGGTGTGGTGATTTTCATGGCTGACATTTTCCAATCAACTGCAGTAATTCTGGCTGACGCAATGACTAGCGTTTCTCAATCTTTTATTGGGGCAGTTCCCAGTATTTTTGCAGCAATTATTCTAATAATAATTGGTTATTTGCTGGGGTGGATTGCTAAAAAAATTGTTTCAAAAGCATTGAAGAGCGCAGGGCTTGATGCTTGGATGGAGGAACAAAACCTTAGTGATGCTATTGGTAACAGAAAAGTTTCTAATATTGCAGGGAGTATTGTTAAGTGGTATTTTTTATTAATTTTCTTGAAACAAGCAGTTGAAATAACTCAATTAACTACACTCGATAATGTGCTTGGTTTTTGGACAACTTATTTGCTAGTAATTATTGCTGGAGTAATTATTGTTCTTGCTGGATTAATTGCTGGGCGCTTTGTTAGGAACGCAATCGAATCATCAAAGAATAGATTCAAAAGGTTAGTTGGTTTAATTGTTGAAGTAGTAATTGTTTACATTGCATTAGTAATGGGAATCAAATTAATTGGTTTACCTACCGAGTTACTTGAATTCACTTTCCTAATTGGAGTACTTGGTTTTGTTTTAGCGATTTCTATAGCGATTGGCTTGAGCTTTGGTTTAGCTATGAAGGACGAAGCAAAAGTACTCATACGTGAAATCAAAAAGAAGAACTAGAACAATTTTTTTTGTTCTAATAGTTTCTTCGATTTTTTTATGAAATAATAATTACTAATTATTCATTTTTATAAATAAATGTTATATAAATAAAGTATATAATTTTTTTTACAAAAAAAATGATTATTGCATATTAAATAATAAAAATGAATTTAATATTTAATAAAAAATTGAATTA
>CAYLWD010000055.1:0-4961 GCA_964387305.1 uncultured archaeon | reverse complement strand
AAAACAAAATGGAAGTAATTTGTATCTTCACTGGAGTACACAGTCCATTCATTAGAGAAAGTTCAAGAAACGCTACAGGTAAGGCACAACCAAAGCAACCAAGATATATGGGTGCATCAAGAGACCGAGGAGATTTGGATATAGATTTCCTTAGATAAATATTCGCGTTAAGCTAGGGGGGAAGGCGAGTGCTTTCCTCCCAGCATTTCTTTTTTTTGATTTTTTATTTTCAAACCCAAACTAAATAGTTCCTTTTATATACTTTCTTAATCTTTTGTTGTTCATGCCTTCAAAGAAAAGAAGTAATTCTCGTCACAAAGCTAAAGCAATTGCTTTGGTTAGTAAAGCCAAGCAATTAGAGCTATTAAAGAAACAAAAAAAATTTACTTTACTCTCATCAATTTTGTTTATTGCACTCGCAATTATCTTTTTTTTGCTTGAGGGTACAAGCATTTTCTTTTGGCTTACTTTTGTAATTGGTGCACTAATTTTGTTGCCCAATTATTTGCTTTCATTGAAAAAATTTTCTCAACCAATGAGTACGCCAATTATTCTTAATATGGTGAGAACAAATTGGAGTATTAATTTCATTAAAGCCTTATCAAAGCACGGAAAGTTTTTTGAAAAAATTTCTATTCTAGGATTGTTTATTGGTTTTGGTTTAACTGGAGTAGATTTTTGGGTTGCGCGTAGCCAAAGCAAACCAAAGCGATTAATTATTCTCTCAATATTTGCTATTGGTTTAGCAGGGTTCTTTTGGGTATTTTTAAAATTCTTTTTCACTGTACCCTTACTCGAACCCTTGCTTTTGCTTTGCATGATTGCGTTTATTGTGCTCGGAATGGGGGGTTTTTCTCTCGCATTATTAGTTGGTTATGGTTTTCTCTCAATCTTTGCTCTATTTTCTGCTAAACAAATTTGTCCATCAGTTGCTCCAGTAATTCCGGGGGTACCAATCCCTGGACTTGGAACAATAATTCCGCTCATCGCTTGGATTTCTCTCGGAATAATAATGATTCTCCACGAATTTAGTCACGGTGTTCTACTTGCGTATTATAAACAAAAAATAAAATCAGTTGGTTTGTTGCTCGCAGGAATTTTTCCTGTAGGTGCTTTCGTTGAACAAAATGACAAAACTTTTGATACAATGAATGAACGCAAACGGGTTCTTATTTTGAGTGCGGGGCCCTCAATTAATTTATTGACAATTCCACTTGCATTAATAATGATTTTATTATTTGGGTTAATGTTACAACCCTTTGCAGGAGTATTGAATGCTGAAACCAACAAAGCTTATTCAGGGGTTAGTGTAAATAGAGTTGATGAGAATATAGAGTTTTGTGCATTAACTAAATCGAATCCTAATTATGGTAAATTAGTTGCTGGAGACATAATAAAAAAAGTAAATGGGCAAGATGTGAATAATATTTCTTCAATGGTTTTGTTAATGCAAAAGCGTGAAACAAAATTAGTTGAAGTTGAGCGTGAAGGTAATATTGTAAGTGCAGAAATTGAACCAGTTATTTTTGAGGACATGAATTATGCGCGCTTTGGGGCAGAGTTTGAAGCAATTAAAACTTCTTATTCTCCGCAATGGTTTTATTTTCCATCAATAGTTTTAATTAATGCTATTGAATCGATTCTAACTTTCCTATTAATACTTACTTTTGCAGTTGGGATGTTCAATTTCATGCCTGTGTGGATTTTGGATGGTGGAATAATGGCGAAAGCGATTCTTCGCCCATATTTTTCTTTCATGAAATTTGATTCCAAAAAAGAAACAGAAAAGTTCATTGGAAGATTATTTTTGTGGATATTTATTATATCAATTTTATTGAATTTATTGCCTTATGTTACGATGATTTTTTTGTAATTGTTTTGGGCACAAGTTAGTAATTTTACTCAAAGTCTACATAAAAATCTTTAACCAAACCTTTATATACTCAGGGCGCAGAATATAATGCACGCGAACTAGTTGGTGAGCCTACCTTTAATTCACGACTAGTAAAACAACTCTCTTAACAGCGCCTCAGTAATTTTTGCTGAGGCTTTGTTGCAACCCTTTCTTTTGTTTACACTCTTTTTTGAGTGTGATGTATTTTTTGCACCCTTACAAAAGCATTTAATTTAATCTATCCTATTTTATTGTATGGGTGTTAATCTTTCTCAGTTAGTTGAAAAGCCAGAACTACAAATAGAGTCCCTTGCAGGTAAGCGTGTCGGCATTGACACTTATAATATGCTTTACCAATTCCTTGCATCTATTCGCGGGCCAGATGGTTTGCCTCTAGCTGATTCTAATGGTAATGTTACTAGCCATCTTACTGGGTTGTTTTATAGGACACTAAATTTAATTGATTTGGGTGTTCAACCAATTTATGTTTTTGATGGGAAACCATCTGAATTAAAAAAAAATACTTTGAAGAAGCGTTCAGAAATTAGGACCGATGCTGAGAGTAAAGCAAAAATTGCTTTACAAGAAGGTAATCTTGGTGAAGCACAAAAAATGGGTTCTCGTGCACTTAGATTAACTCCCGAAATGGTTATTGAAGCAAAAGAAATGCTTGAATTATTAGGGGTTCCTACGGTTCAAGCCCCACAAGAAGGTGAAGCCCAAGCTTCTGTAATGTGTGCAAAGGGACAATTGTTTGGGGCAATTAGCCAAGATTTTGATTGCTTATTATTTGGTTCGCCAATTCTTTTGCGTAATGTTGCAATGACTGGTAAAAGAAAGGTTGCTGGAAAAAATTTTTACGTTGATGTAAAGCCACAACAAATTGAATTAAAACAAGTGCTTTCAAAGTTAGAAATTGATAGACAAAAATTAATTTGGTTAGGGATATTAGTTGGGACTGATTTTAATGAAAAGTTTCCGCGCATTGGACCAAAAACTGCGCTAAAATTAGTTAAAGAAAAAGATTCTTTTGAAGAAATAATTGAGAAAACAAATTATTCTCCAGAGTTTGATTACAAGGATATTGAAAACGTTTTTTTAGAACCTGTTAGTGTTGAGGTTCCTTCTCAACAATTAAACCAACGTTTGCCCAATAAAGAAAAAATGCTCGAATTTTTGGTTGAGAAACACGATTTTTCTAGGGAACGCGTAGATAATGCTTTAACAAAATTAATTAAAAAGAAAGAAGAAAGTGAGAAACAAAAAAATATTTCTCAATGGTTCTAGAATTTACTTTAATAATATACTCGCGTACCCAATCATGCTTGCAAGCATTCCTTTCTTGTAATTATTTTGGCTCTTAACATAATTTTCTTGGTTGAATAATGAGGAAGAGTGAATGAATAATATTGAAGCGAGTAAAGTAAATGTTAGGTAAGGTAATCCTAAATTGAATTCAATGTAAGCATATAGTGCAATAATAATTGCAATGAATGTATATGCAAGTACTAAGTTTTTTGCTAACCTTGGCTTGAACATTGGTAATGTATGTTTATGTCCTGTATCTTTTTCAATGTCCTCAAAATCTTTTACTAATTCTCTCGCCATGTTTGCAAGGAAAGCACTTATTGATAAAAATATTACTAGAAATAATTTTTCTTCAAAACTATTTACACTAATTAGGTTTTGTGCTCCGAGTGCACCGAAGATTAGTGTGAAAGCAGTTCCTCCGGCTACAACAAAATTTCCTAAGTACTTGTGTTTTGCTAGTGAAGAAGAATAAATAATTAATAGTGCAGAAAAAACATAAGCAACTATTGCTGCATTAATTGGTAAAAGTGTTGCTATCCACACTCCTACAATAAATAATCCTAGTGCAAAAACAAAGGCTTCTCCTTTGTTTATTCTCTTACTCGGAATTGGTTTTTTCTTTGAAACCTTTGCATCAATGTGTGCATCAAAAACATCGTTAATTGCTTGTCCGCCTGCACAAATAAGCATTACCGAAATAATTGCGTACAACATTTGGAGTGAAGCAACTGGTGCGACTATTGCAAACCCAATTGCAGTAGCTATTCCCGCCATTAAGCAATTAATTGGGCGAGTGAGTTCAATAAAAGCAAATATTTTTTTCATATTTCTCTAACCTAGAATAAATTAGGTTTGGCTTATTAATAAAGCTTTTGAAAGTTATTTTTTAGAATACAATTAATCCTAGTGCCCAACCAAGCATCATTAAACCAATTAGTAACATTACTAATCCTGCAACTAAATGTAATTTTTTTAGATTTCTTTCTCTCCATCCACCCATGTCATCTACTTTTGCAAAACCAAAATAAGTGATTAAAGTTATTGTTATCATTGGAGAGATAAATATTAACATATAAAGTAGAAAATATGGAATTGAAATAATCCAAGAAAATTGGGATAACATTCCTGCTGCAATAAAATATGGCCCCGCTGTACAAGGTGTTAAAAATAAACTAACTACTAGGCCTACTACAAAAGCGCCTTTTACGCTTGTGGTTCCTTGAATAAGTGCTTTCATTTTTGGTCGCCATTTTTGTGGAACCTCCATTATAAAGCCACCCCCTCCATAAAATATTGCATCTTTCAAATTTAGTATTCCAAGAAGTATTGCTAAAATAGATAGTGCAGAAAAAAATAAGGTGTTTGAAACATTCAAATAATTGCTTAAGAACTTAAATCCAGTTATTATTAGTATCCCAAAAATAGTGTACATTAAAAAAATTGCTGTTGAAAAAGCAAGTCCTGCTTGCAATGCCTTTTTTTTATTTTTAGGATATTGTGTTAGAATTGCAGTCATTAATATTATTAGGACTGCGAGTTCACAAGGATTAACTGCATCAGCAAAGGCTAAAAAGAGTAAACTATTTAAAGAAAATTCTTTTGGGTTGTTCGTCTTCCCTGTTGAGGCATAATTATTATCTGGGCAGTTTTGATCTTTCCATTTTAATTAGATGGTTTCTATTGGCCTTGTTTTGGGAGTTTACCCTAAAATATAATCTTTTCCTTTAACAAAAATAGGGATTTTTCCTGTTAATTA
>CAYLWD010000054.1:0-4984 GCA_964387305.1 uncultured archaeon | reverse complement strand
AAAAACTTGGAACAAAACTCTCGGCAAAACCGTCACCCTCCGTAGGCTTCATAGAAATTAATTCATCACAAGCAGCAGCATCATCCTTGTACTCACATTTAATTGCAAGAGCAACCATTTGTTCACATTTAGCTCGTTGAGTAATATCCAAATTATCTTCACAATTACAAGTACCCGGATCATCAATACAACTACGAATATCTAGCATTAGTTCAATAAAAGATTCTTTTTGAATTTTTTTTAATTGTTCAAATTCTTTTTCTAATCCCTTTGGTGCAGTTTCAGGATTACACTTTTCTTGTTTCAACATTAACCCATAATTTTCTTGAGCCAGTGATTTACAATATTCAAAAGTTTTTAGAGTTAGTTCAGCTACTAATTTTGTTTTCTCTTCTTCTAACATATATTCATTAAATTCGGGAGGAAGATTATTTTTATCAAGCTTATCTTTTATACTATCCGTAGTATAATTGATTTCTTCAAGAGTATTCAACGATACTTCTTCTTGAACAATCTTGAGTTTTTCTTCAGCATTATCCAAATGAGCAACAACATTTACAAGATTACCTTCTTTTACATTTTTCAACGCAGCATCAACTTCTTTTTCTCTTATCTCCAAAGCTAACCTAATTTTATTGTCACCACTAGAAAAAAACAATTTAACCTCATCAAAAAACTTATCAACATCAGAATAATTTTGAAATTGTTCCCCAGATTGACTAGGCGGAGGAGAAAGAGATAAAGCCCAGGGAGAGATTAATAGAATTATTAAAACAAATGAAAATATAACTGCCCTTCTCATGCTATCTACTGAGAGAATGGTAGGTAATAAACTTTTCTAATTAGAGGTAACCTAATAAAAAATCAAATATTGGAAACTTAATAATTTCAAATTACTATTTCCCAATATACCCGCCTTTCTGTAACTTCCATAGTTGCTTGTAAATTCCTTTTTTGTTTATAAGTTGCTCATGGGTCCCTTGTTGAACTATTCTTCCTTTTGATAGAACAATAATCTTGTCCGCACTCATTATGGTTGAGAGTCGGTGAGCAATTATTATTGTTGTTCTTCCCTTCATTAGCTTCGCGAGTTCTAACTGAATCTCATACTCGGTTTTAGAGTCAAGCGAAGAAGTTGCTTCATCAAGAACAAGAATCTTTTTGTCCGCAAGAATAGCTCTTGCAATTGATAGCCTCTGTTTTTCTCCACCAGAGAGTTTTACTCCGCGTTCACCAACCAAAGTATTTTCTTTATCTGGGAGACTCATAACAAAATTATATAGTTGCGCAAACCTTAGTGCCTTGAAAACTTTTGCTCGTTTTGCTTTCGGATTAGAAAACAAAATATTACTATAAATAGTATCATTAAATAAAATACATTCTTGCGGAACAATACTTAACTCGGAGCGTAACGATTCTTGTTTCAATTCCTTAACATTAATTCCATCAACAAGTACTGCCCCTTTATTGACATCATATAATCTATAAAGCAATTTTACTAGCGTAGTTTTACCAGAACCCGAGTGCCCAACTAGAGCAATTTTTTCATTAGGTTTTATTGAAAGATTAATTCCGTCAATAATTTTTTTCTTATGATAAGTAAAGTGAATATTTTTAAATTCAATAGAACCCTTTTTTATCACCAATTTTTTTGCATTCTTTTTGTCAACAATATCATTAGTTATTTCTTCATAACCCGCAAGTGATTCTAAATCAGCCATTGATTCATAAAAGTTTCTTATTCCTCGCACAAAATCTTTTAATGGATCAATAATATTCAAGAAAACTGTGTAAATAAATGCAAGTGTTCCGATAGTAATAGTGTGATTCAAAAATTGAATTAAAGGAAAATAAAGAACTGCTATTGTTCCGAAACCAAGGATTAATGCTTGTCCACCACGCATCCACCTAAAATAACCCCACGCTTTCCTCCAACATTCCCTAGTTGTTGATGCAGTTTTCAAAAAGAGTTTTCTAATAAAATTTTCTTTACCAAAGTATTTTATGCTCTCAATATTCATTAATGCGTCACTAATGAATGCTTTCTCATAGTCCTCAGCATTATTTGCGTCAAGATTGGGTTTTTCTCTTTTCTTCAAAATAAATAGACTATATATTGTGAACACAATTATAGTAATCAAAAGAGCTACAGCAGAAGGGGGGTCAAAAATAAATATTGCTGCACCAACAATAACAACTTGAACCAAAAGAGGAGTAATATTAAAAAAAATCGTGTCATTAATACTTTCAACAGCTCGCCCACCGCGAGTAAGCCTAGCAATTAGGCTGCCCGTTCTATGAGAAGAATGAAACCTGTGAGAAAGCCCAACTATGTGAGTAAAAAAAATCTTTTTTAAATCAAAAATTATTTTCAAATCAAAATGTAAAATGAAATGCTCTTCGAGCCAAGATGAAACTGATTTGAAAAGAAAAGTTATAGTGAATGCAATTCCTAAAGCAATTAGTATTTGAACAAACTCGGGAGAAGAAATAAGCCCGTTATAAAAATCAGTACCATAATCAATCAATAGTTTGAAAATATATTTTTCTGCTAGTTGAGCAACACTAATTGCAATAACAAAAAATAATACAATTATAGTGTAATGAGGATAAGGTTTTACTAATCTCAAGTAAAGCTTGGCGTTACGCCCAAAACTAATTCTTTTATTTGGTTCCGAAGATTCTCCCATTAAGCTCACCAATTAGGTTATTGGCACACAGGTTATTTAAAAAACCCACTGAAAATTAGAAAAATTGACGAACAATGGTTTGGCAATATTATAAGCAACAAAATTTTATAAAATTATAAACCCTTAACGCACTTGACTTTGCCTAACCAAAGCGCAGTATGTTCATCATTTGCCCAATACAACCAACCAACTCTTGGCTTTGGATTTGGAACAACCTCTACTCCAGTACCAAA
This sequence comes from uncultured archaeon, assembly GCA_964387305.1. Taxonomy (GTDB): domain Archaea; phylum Iainarchaeota; class Iainarchaeia; order Iainarchaeales; family JAAZKV01; genus CAYLWD01. Next base: position 2,061 of record CAYLWD010000054.1, on the reverse strand, counting down.
ACCAACTACACATTTATAGGCATTATTATATTCCATTGGCGTTGATGTCCAATACCATTTGTCTAATTCAAATCCAGGAACCAATGCATCAGGCTGATAACCAACACATATTCCCGAAGTTATACTAGAAGAACAAGTGTGGCTATCCCCACAATAGTTTGTTCCGTCTCCAAGTTCTGCAATTGTTGGAAGTCTCCATCCAACTACCCCATGCAAATTTTTGTCTTCACATTTTAGAATTGCATCATCCCAAGTATACAATCCGTTTTCATCATCGCTGGGCCACAATAATCCGTTTCTTTCATACCAGTTAAAATCCCCAACAGTTATAGCAATATTTTTATCAACGCGATGATTAAATCCATTCCTAGCCCAAAAAGTTATTGTGTTTATTCCATTAATCAAACCAAGATTGGATGCAACACAATTACTTACATAATATCTGGTTGTACAATTCATTGTAGTATCCGGTCCGCCGTTAATATTGTATCTTATCGTAAGTGAACCATAATCAAGAACCCGAGGTTCTTCTTTTACAAAAATATTTAAGTCAATAATATTTGAAGAAGGAAAACTTGTTTCAGTAGCAGGATTAATTAATTCAATTACGGGAGCACCTTTCCAATTTTCTATTGCATTGTACTTCACAGTAGGAGCCTTGTCATTAAAGTCTACAGTTAGTTTCAAAATGAAATACCCATTAGCTTTTGGAATAGGAATTCCTGAAGCAATTGTATCCCCCACAGGCAAAACGTTTGACTCGAAAACAGTGTTGAATTCAACGAATCTAGAATCATAATCAAACCAGTCAGCATTAGTATTATATGTGGTGTAAAAATTTCTTACTTTAGCCATTTCTATTTTGTAACTAACAAAACCCTCATCAAAAATTTTTCCATTAATATCGAAAGTATTTCCTAGGGTTTCTGGACAAGGCCCAGAAAAATAAGAACAGGGATTATTTGTTGAACCGTCCCATAACGCGTAATTTGGCCCCTTTATTTCCGAAACGTAATCAAATTTATTCCAATCAGAATTATCTTCTAAAACTTTTTGTGCATTCATTAAACCGTAACCCAAAGTAAAAAAATTATTTCCAACGTAATCAGTATTTTTTGTAAGCAAGTTCCAAACAACAGGGTTTGTTATAGTTGGGTTCCTTTCTTTTAGTAAGGCAACTAGTCCCGCACCAAGTGCTCCGCCGAACGCTGCATAAAAATTTTCTGAATGCTGATCATCGCTCAATCTTGTTGCATTCCAAACATTACCATCTGCCACCAAATCGGGTTTGGCAACGTAGTAAGAACCATCAGGATAATACCTAATAGGCCCCTTTCCTGAAGCATAAGCAGAACTCCAATTCGAAACATCTTGAGCATCAATACTTCCAATTGCAATTACTTTGTCGTGCGCTCCGGGAAATTTCACGGACGATGAGCTGGGCCCATTACTTGATGTGGGGGAAACATACAATGTTCCGGAATCAACAACATTATCAAGCATATCGTAAATATAATCCAAATTAGTTGAACTAGACGGAATAAGCCAAGTATTCGAGTAAATCAAATCCATTTTGTCCGAAATGTCTCCGTTGTGATTCGGGTCCATCATTTCTTCTGTTGAAAGAACCCATTCACTAATGTAATAATCTATCGTTGGATAGAGTTTAGCATCAGGCGCTACTCCAAAGAAATCACCCTCATCAAAAACATTGTCTCCATCGTAATCAAGTTTTCCAGCAATTATTGAAGCCGAGCTGGTAGTGTACCCTGATGAATAAATATCATAAGGAGTACAATATTTTTGTCTAGCAACATTATTTGGATCGCATCTATAAGAAGGAGAAGGGTTAGTTGGAGTCCTCCCTCCAATGAATTTATTAGTACAACTATTGAATACTGCTTCATAAGGATTGAATAATGTTGTCGGTCCAATGCCCGCTTCATTACATTTTCCTGCAGTTGTATAATCATAAGCAACCATTGAGCAACCAGAAGCGCAGGTATAAGTTTTTGAGGCAATGTTGTTTCCAACATTTGAAGAAGCATAATATTCTACTAG
>CAYLWD010000053.1:1483-5114 GCA_964387305.1 uncultured archaeon | reverse complement strand
TGCAGGTGTTGATCAAGCATTTATAGATGCCCAAGTTCAAAAACAATGCAGTGCAAAGCCGTGTGCGACAACCGGAGTAACTGGTATTGAAACAATTACTGATGGAACTCTATGCGAAGATCTACCGGTGGGCATGGATGTTTGCTCAAATTAAATAATTAAATTTGGAGGAGATTATAATGTTTTCAAAAAAAGGACAAGGAGCACTAGAGTACTTACTAATAATCGGAGCGGCAGTAATAATTGCAGTAATAGTAATCGCAGTAATAATGGGACTAACACAATCAGGAACAAAAGCAACTGATGACGCTGATATTCAAGGTAGTTTTGATGCAGCAAACTTACAACTTTGTGAACAAAAGGATTATGTGTATACATTCAATGATGAAGAAACTTGCGCTGTTAAATTCCCAGCACATTATGCATATTACGTAGATTGTAAGGATTGTACAAGTGCAAGTGTAACTACAATTGTATTGACAGATAATACTCCGACAACTCCTACAACAGTAGCGATAGGGACTGAGTGTACAACTGCATTTGATGGAACAAAAACCTTCGCAGATTTTCCAAATTATGTTCCCTTAGATAGCACAAATTGCCCATAAACATAACTCAATTATTAATCATATTGAAAGCCCTTTAATCGGGGTTTTCAATTTCTTTTTCTTATTCTTTTAAATACAAGTTAGTTCTTACTATACTCGTGATTTTGGGTATGCTTAGGGAAGAAAAAGCGCAGGTAGCGTTCGAGTATTTGTTGACCGCAGTGTTCGCAATAATGTTAGCAATTGCTGCTGCATTAATTGTACAAACCTTTCAAGGAATCGCTGCACAAGCACAATCAGAAATCCTTGATACTAGGGAACAAACAATTAACCAAATATTAAAGTAAAGAATTTAATCAAAACAAATTAATTAGTAAGTCAAAGCGTGGGGAATTAGAATGTTTTTTTATATCTCAATAATAGCTTCTTTGCTCGGATTAGGAATAGCCACTTACACTGATTTAAAGGAAAGGATTGTTCCTAATGGATTGAACTTTGGGTTAATAGGAATCGGACTAGTTTTGTACGGAATACAAAGCATTTATGTTGGAAGTTTTGAGCCAATAATGTACTCTATAATTGGTTTAGCGTTCGGCTTTTTGTTCGGATTCTTGTTATGGAAATTAGGAGTATTTGCTGGAGGGGATGTGAAACTATTTGCTGCACTCGGAGCACTTAATCCATTTACCCCCGCACTACTAAAATTAGATTTATTTACTAGCGCGAGCATTAATGTTTTCCCAATTAGTTTGTTTTTGTACGCACTAATAGCTTTCTTACCGTACGGACTAATTATTGTTATAATAAAACTAGCTAAAAATAAAAAATACAGAAAAAAGCTTGTAAGTGAAATGAAATTACAAGTAATGAATGCTATCGAGTTTAGCATATTTATTTCAGGAGCATTTGTTGTTGCTACTAGTGTAATTAGTAGTAGTTTATTGTTAGTAGCGTTTTTGTTCATAGTTGGAGTTGGTTGGGGACTAGCAAAACAATACAGAAAGTATATTACAATAATTGTTGCACTAATGGGGGCAATTATTGGATTGAATTTATTCCTAACTTCAGTTGTTTTTACCGCAATAATAAGTGCAGGACTTTATAGTATTGTAAGGTTATTATTTGCTGTACGCCCACTTCTTTCAATGAAAGTAAGAACTTCAAAATTAGAAGAAGGAATGATTCCGAAAGAAACTTTTTATTGGAAAGGAAAAACAATTGAGAAAGCAAAAGAAATTTCTTTTAAATTAATTATTGAATATGCAAAGAAAAACAAAATAAGCGAATTATTCAAGGAAAGAAAAGAAATTATTTCATCAATGAGGGCGTGCGGGTTGAGTATAGCTGAAGTTAAGCTAGTAAAAAAATTAGCAAAACAAGGAAAGTTCCCGAAAGAAATTCTTGTGAAAGATTCAATGCCTTTTGTTCCGACTATTTTATTAGGATACATTATTTGTTTAGCAATAGGGGACTTCTTTTTAGTAATGTTGTTGAGGGGATTAATTTGAACAAATTTTTTGGAAACAAAACAAAACAACGCGGACAAATGTCAATAGAATTTTTTTTATTAACACTAATTATAATATTCTTTATATTTACTACCACAAAACCATTAATTGAGAGCACAAAAACAATAATAGAAGATACTTACAGAATAATACAAGTTGATTCAGAAACAAAAAGAATAATTAATACAATAAACGAAGTTGATTCTTTTGGAGAAGGAACTACTAGACTATTACAAATAGTTTTGCCGGAAGATAGTAGTATAGAAATAAAAGAAGTCACAAGCAATAATTGGGGAATTACTTTTAGTTCAGAGATAAAAGGAAAACCCTTTCCACTAAAATGCCCTAATGGGGTTTGCACAAAAACATATTTTTTGAATAAAACTTTATCACCGTTGGACATAACTTCTTCAGGAGTAAGCAATATTCAAATAAAAAAAGCAGCAAGTATTATAAATGTGGACAAAATAAATTAGGTTTTTTAATGAAAAAAGGACAAACCAGTTTCGAGTATTTATTTATAGTAATCATTGTCATTACTGCAACAATATGGATTATTTCTTATTACTTAGAAACACACGATACCACTATTGCAGTAACAATTGCAAAAGACGAATTAATAAGCCAAATGAATTCAGGGAAATATGTTGGGGTTATAACCAAAATAAATCCTATTAATGAAACCTGTGTAGGGTGCTTGATGTTGGATGTTGAAATAAAACCAAATGGAAAAAGTTCTTACCCACAAGTATTTGATTTTAATTCAATAGAACAAAAAATTATTGAAAACACAAATTTTAGGAACATTGATTTTAACATTAATTTTATTTAACAAGCAATTGTATTTTTAAAACAAAAAAAGAGTTTAAGGAAAGTTAAAAAAGAAATAAAACATTATTTTTGTATGAAAAAAGGACAATTAAGCATTGATTTAATGCTAACAGGAGTAGCGGCACTCATAATAATCAGCTCTTTCTTGATAGTGGCAACCAATTTTGCTGAAAACCAGAAAGAAATTTCTATACAAAACCAACTCAAAATAGTTGCTACCCAAGCAGGAACCTTTATTACATCAAGCCAAGCACTCGGACAACCAAGGACAGAAAACAAGCCAATAAATTTCAAAGCAAAAACAATTTTGAACAAAATTTATGTTGATGAGAAACAAATGAACGCTGACCTTAATTTTGATTTAGCAAACCAAATGCTAACCACAATTATTACTTATAATGACAAGAATTATATTCAAACAGCTTTCTTTGGATACGCAAACAATATATACCCATTTAGTCCTTTCTTTAAGGCAATTATAAGTTACGATAAAACGACAAGAACCCTACAAGTTTGTTCTGATGGGGAAGGGTGTTCTCAATGAATAAAAAAGGACAAATGTTCAATATTGACTTGTTAATAGCAATGACTATATTCGTTTTTTGTTTTGGTATCCTCATTGGATTCGCGGAATTAAAGAATTATGAAGCAAAAGACAAACTCGAACAAAAAATTTTGGAAGAACACACAAAAGCAGCAATGATTGTACTCTCTAGCGGAACCTTTGGAGGAGCATCAATGGAA
>CAYLWD010000053.1:0-1383 GCA_964387305.1 uncultured archaeon | reverse complement strand
AAAAGCAGCAATGATTGTACTCTCTAGCGGAACCTTTGGAGGAGCATCAATGGAAAACACAGGATTACCATTTACTTCGAGGTTTAATTCACAAATAACTACTGAATTGAAAGGAGAAACTATTACAAAAAGTGATTTGGGGCTACAAGATTATAATTCAAATATTAAAATAGATGTTTGTACAACAAATGACGGTAGGTGTTCAAAAGAATCAAAACCATTTATTGAAGATTCTATTCAAGGAAATTCTATAACCACTCAAGCAAACATATTAATGCAAAGTTATGATCACTCCACCACATTCTACAGATTCATAAAAGGCTGCTTTACAGATAAGTGGGGTTCTTCAGAATGTAACTTTGCTTACAGTCCGGACGCAAAAATACTTCTTGAGGTGAGTCAAAAATGAGGGGGTTTATTTTTTCAATGGAAGCAATTCTTGCCGCAACCCTTGTTGTTCTAATTATAGGATTAATTGGATTCAATTATGTCAGAATAGAAAAAGAAAGTTTTCAAAATAATTTTAATCACTATTCAGAGAAACAAATTTCGGAATATTGGTTTACTAAAAGAGAAGCAAGCACTTCAACAATTAGTGGAGAACAATATTGTTCCGAAATACCTTTTTACAAATACTCTATTACAGGAAATACACTTATTTCCAAAAAAATTTGTACGGTGATTAAATGAAGGGATTCGCAGGAATAATTGCATTAATTGCATTTGCCATGATAGCAATAATGTTTTTGGGACAAACAAGTAACGAAGTTGAATTCAATACTCAAAACGAGCAATTCCTTAAAACAAAAATGTTTATTGCACAATACGAAATGGTAATGACTCAACTAATACAGGATTGTAAAGGAACCACGCGAAACAGTACTACAAATGCAATCTTATCAGATTGTGTTGACGGCAATTCTTCAATAATATTTAGTCCGGAGAAAATGAAAAAATATTTGCCAGACACTAATTGTTCACTAATAAATCCCATAACAATCCCATACGAGTGGCATGATTTCCATCAGTATTATTATGTCAAGTACCAAATTCAATGTAAAACAAAAACTGGGAGCGAAAACATTCCTGGAAATTATTTTGAAAACTCTTTCAAAAAAATAGTTAAGTTGGCACTAATCTAAAACATCCAAGCTACAATAATTAAAAAAATCAATCTTTTTTTCTTGTAACAATAACCGTAAGCACAATCCCCAAAATAAGAATTATTGTTAAAACATTATTATCAGGAATATTTTCTGTATCCAGCGATTCACCCAAAGTAAAATACGCACTCTTTTCACAATTATTCCAACAAAATTAGTTAGCTGTTTTCTGGTTGTTCGTCATCTATTGTGGGGGTAAATGTTCCTTCTGAAACATTTT
>CAYLWD010000052.1:0-5166 GCA_964387305.1 uncultured archaeon | reverse complement strand
TAAAGTTTTTCTTTAAGTTTTTTTAGTTTTTCAAGTTGTTTTTCCTCGAACTTTTTTACTTTCGAAATACTTTTGTTTTCAATTTTTCTAATCGATTTTAATTCCTTTTTACTTGCGCTTTTCATAAAGTGTAATTCTTTATTTTCAATAATTTTTAGTAACTTGGCTTCTTTCAATTCTAATTCTTCAATTTTTTTAACTTCTCTTTTTATTCTTTCAATGCTTCTATCCCTAATTTGGTTTATTTGGGCATTAACATTAATTATGCCTGTTCTCATTGCATAAATACCGGGTCCAAAAACAATTTGTCTAATTGGGCTTAATGTTATTACACTGAAAACAATTTTTTGATCCGAAATGTGTTGAACATCTTTAACATCACTAAGTTTTTTTCTTAAAAGTAAGTAAGTGCCTAACCTTATTATTATTGAAATTACACAAATCAAATAGAATGAACTAGTTATTATCCAAAAAGAAAAAGTTTGTGTTTGGATTAATCCGCTTACCATTATTCCAATAAATGCGGCAGTTCCAAACAAAATTGCTTGGTAAGAAGCAAATCTGACTATCTTTGATTGGGTAGAAACATTGTAAACAAAATTAACCATTGCTAAATTGAATCCTGCAAATAGTACTCCACCAAATATTTCGTTAATAATAAATATTTTCGGGTCACGAATAATAAAATATGTTATTGGCCATAGTGCAACAAGTAATCCTGTAGCTTTTAGTATTTTTATTGTCCCGTGCTTGTCCATTAGTTTTCCCCAATAAGGCATTGCAATTATTGTTGCAATTGTTCCTGCGGCGATTATTAGAGTGTAAATAAAGTAACTTGCATTAAGTGTCTTTAGGTAAAGTATTGGCAAAAAGGGTCCAGTGAAAGCAATTCCTGTTGTCATTAGGGCTCCAAATAATAAAAAATAACCAAATTCTGTGTGGCTTACTTCTTTTAGGAACGAACGAAAACTCATTACATTCTTTTTATTGAATCTTACTGGGGGGTCACTTATTTTAGTAAAGAGTACTGCTGAAACTATTCTACCAAAAAAAGAAACTAGGAATATTCCAATGAAAACAAAAATGACTTGGTCGTTTGATACAATTCCAAGAAAATATCCTGCAACTATAGTTACTAAAAAAACAACTGCGCCGGTTAGTGCATTTCTTGCACCAAAATATGTTGAAAAAATTTCGCTAGGAGTTATGCTCTTCATCCAACTTTGCCAAATCGGACCAACAATTGCTCCTACTACTACACTAAAAGTGTAAATACAAATTAACCAAAAAATCGTGCTCTGTGGAAACAAAAAAGTAATCAATGCTATCGGTAGCCAAGTTAGTGCTTGGATTATTACAGCAAAAAATATTATTGTTCTTCTTGAACGATAGTGTTCTAATAAGTTTATTGAAAATAATTGTATCCATGCAGCAAATAATGCGGGAAATGCGGATAGGAAACCAATTTCTAAACTGTTTGCGCCTAACAGTAAAGCAAAAGGGACAATGAATACTACTCCCCCGCCAAACATTAGTGAAGCAAACATTCCTTCTAGAGTAGATAATTTCAAATCCTTATTATCAATACCGTATTTTTCTAACATTTGTTTCACCGTTTTTTATTAAGTAGTTTTCTTTGGCTTATCTAAGTTCAAAGAGGTTTTTTAAACTACTCAATTAACTTTCTGATTATTTCTTGAGTTATTTGCAGAATATTTTGAATTTGTTTTTTGGATTGTGCCAAAACCACTTTTTTAGTCGGCAAACGCATTGCTCTATCATTTATAATTGTTTTGTATTTTGGATTAATAAAAGGTGATTTAATGGTACTAGTAAAAGATTTGAAGCCAATGCAAGGATTTGATGAACTAATCTTAGAAATAACTTCTAAGGGCGAAGTAAGGGACTTTGCTAGTAAATCCGGTGCAAGTGGAAAAGTTTGTAACGCTGCAGGAAAAGATTCGAAGGGTGAAGAAATTTCTATTACTCTTTGGAATGAACAATGCAGTGAAGTAGAAGAAGGAGACAAAATTAAGATTACTGAGGGTTGGGTTTCTTCTTTCCAAGGAAAAACACAAGTAAGTGCTGGAAAGAAAGGAAAAATAGAAAAAATGTAATTCAATCTAAATTTTGTAAGGTGACTCCTCTGTGAGTCACTCTTCACAACCCAAAAAGAAAAATAATCTTCTATTTTGATTCAGCCCGAGTTTTTCTCTTCTTAGAAAGCTTTTTATTCTAGTAAATTGTTCTCTTGGCTAGTGTTAAAGGGGGTTTTTTATTATGGCAAAAAAAAGGAGAAAATCAAATTCAAAAAAATCTAGGAAAGTAATTTCAAAGAAATCTAGGGGTTCGAGTTCAAAATCTAAGAAAAAAAAAGTTGCTAAATTGATTAGGGCTTCTAAATCAACGCGTAGGGGGTTTTCTAAAACAAATGTTGGTCCGCAAGACAAATTGTTGAGAATATTTATTGCGTTATTGCTGATTATAGGTGGAATTTATTTTGTTTATTGGCCACTAAATGTTTTACTCTATATAGTAGCATTAATTTTGTTGGTTACGGGGTATACTAGTAAAAAATAATTAAATGACAGAGTGGGTAGTGGGCAATTATTTTTTAATTGCCTCAACTAATTCTTTTATTTTCTGATTTATAATTGAGTAAGTATTTCTCTTATTCTTTTCATAGTTTCTTTAGGTGCTTCTCCATCCAAAACTTTTTTTCTAAAAAACTCTTTGCGCCTGTAAATTTCTTCTCGTGAAGCTCTCTTTACTACTTTATCATCAATAATTGCAAATTTCGCCATATTTACTCCCATATCAGTTGGCGACTTGTATTTCCTCATGTAATTATTTTTGTTAACAATTTTTGAAATAATTTTTTGCATTACTCCAAAGTTTTCTATGTCGCGATTATAATTCACTGCTTTTATTTTGTACGCATGCAAGTGGTGTTTGTCAACCATTACTTTGTCTTGCAGGTCAGCTGTTGCTGCTTCGTATGCTAAATTAACTTCGTGGTTTTTTGGTAAATTCCATATTGGAAATGTTTCGAATTTTGCGTACCCTGAATTAATTCCGTGTTTATTATCGTGATAAAGCTGTGAGAGTGCTGTAAACATTTTTCCGCTATTTGCTCCTGCTCCAGTGATAACAATTATTTTTTTCTTTGTGGGCAAGTATTCTTGTGCGTCAAACCCTCGTTTTGAAAACATTTCTTTGAAATCCTTTGGGTAACCATTTACTTCGAACGTAAAAAAAACTTTGTAACCCGTTTTTTCAAATTCTTTTCTAGTTTTCAATACTTTTTCTTGTCCATTGAATCTAGTAATTGCTATTCCTGCTATTTTTAGTCCATTTTTTTTCATTTCGCGCGTTTCTTTTAATACAAGTTCAATAACATTAAGTCCAGTATTGCTCCACGCTTCCCCTTTTTGCACGTCTCTCGAAGAAATACAATAAATTATTTCTATTTGTTTTTTTAGTTTCTTTAGAATTAGTAATTTGTTTTTTGGGTTGTATCCAGGGAGTACTCTTTCAGCGTGTCCGTCGTAAAGTAATCTTCCACCGAACTCAAAATAAATCTTTTTGAATTTCTTTGCACGCGCCTTAATTGCTTTTATTTGTTCGCGCAAGTATTTCGAATTGTCAAACGCAGTTTGTTTTTTTTGAGTCATTGAGTCAAATGAAGCTTTTCTACTTAAAATGGTTTTTGGTTGCTTTGTTTTGAATTTTTTAATTTAATCAAAACTAATAAATACTTAGTAAGTGTAATAAGTTCATGAAATCAAAGGTTAGGGGACTAGATAGGCGCTATGCTTCTACTATAAAATTAGAAACAAAAAAAGAATTCGGTTTGGGCAAGTATTCAAAGCGAGCGGGGGTTTCGGTTAGAGTAAATCCTGAAGTAAAAGTAATTGCTCGCAGAAAAGTTGGTTTTATTGAATTAATGCAAGCCTCAAAGAATCCCTTGGGTTTTTTGATTAAGAACAAGACTCATGTAAGGGCGTTGTTTCCCAAGCAACAAGTAAAATTGCTTGTAAAAGAGGCTTTACAAAGAAAGAATCCAAATTATTCTTCAACAAAAGAATTCCAAGACGCTATGAAAGCGTTGGGCTTTAACTAATCAACTTACAAACTAAACGCCTCAGATAGGATTTGAACCTATGACCTTCCGATTAACAGTCGGACGCTCCACCTGCTGAGCTACTGAGGCTGAGCCGTCACGCCGGCTCGCGGGCGAATGCATTCTGTTGAATGCAATAATTGGGGCAACCTTCGGTAGCCCTGGTTTATAACTAATTTTTAAATTTAAAAACAATTTCAAACTTGTTGTAAGAAAATGACTCGGTATTGTTTATAAAGATTTAGTTAGGGTTTTCAACATTTTTATAATGGATAAAACATTAGAAGTAGTGCTGTTCCGATTATTGCTGAAGCAACATTAGCTATCAATGACAGAATAATTGCTTGCTTGGGACTTAGCTTTAAAAGTTTCCAAAAAATTATTGCTTCGATTGCAATTACTATTGCTTCCCCAATCAATACTTTTTGAATTATGTCTCCAGGAATTAGTTTCAACAAAAAGACATAAAGTATTGGGAGAGTTATTGCTGAAGCAAGTACTGCTGTTCCAACAATTCTTTTTAGTGAAAGTCCTTTTTTGTCAATTTTGAAAACAAATTTTAGTAACAATATTATAATTATCAATTCAATAATTAGGGTTAATATGAATGGGGGAATTATTGAAACAAAATTATAACCGTTACTTGAACCAACTGGTTCCAAACTTATTATTGAGTTTCCTTCATTGATTCGGGCTTCTAATAAAATTTCTTCATACACTGTTGGATCCGAAGAGATTGTGCTTTTTGAGCTAATATCAATGTCTTTCGAAATTAGGGTCATTGATGGAGAATTGTAATCAATCCCGGTGATTCCGCTTTCAGAAAAATAATTGGTTGTTGTAGAATAAATCCAAACGTGATTGAATTTGTAGCCTTGCTTTAAGCATTCATTTGAATTAACCACATAATTATAATGGTTGTACTCAGGGTTATCTGGGAGTATGTCTTCTCCGCCCATTGGCCCAGTTATTCTTGCAATTAAGACTATTCCGTCTAGGTTGTTTGCATTTACTATTTTAGTACAATTTGTGACTGAGTGAGT
>CAYLWD010000051.1:0-5184 GCA_964387305.1 uncultured archaeon | reverse complement strand
CTTGAACCTACGACCTGCCGGTTAACAGCCGGACGCTCTACCTGCTGAGCTACCAAGGCATTTTTTTACTGATAAAGAAAGGGTGACAGCAATTCTTTATAAACTTTTTTAGTAGCCTGAAAAACTCTCTTTTATTATGTTATTCTTTGGTATGTGCAGATCTTTAAGTAATTGTTCCATCGCTTCAACAAAAGAGGGGGGTCCAACAAGGTAAAATTGTTTGCTAGCAACTTCTCCAAGATATTTTTGAATTATTTCCATATTTATACGTCCAGTTTCACTACCTATTGGGGCGCTTTCTTCTTGTGAAAGAACATCAACGACTCTTATTCTCCCATTTTTATTATCCACTTCGTCCAGTTCTTTTTTGAAAACAATTCGACTAATTGTTTTATTAGCATAAAATAATGTGATTTCTTTGTCAAGTTTATTTTCTATTGTAAAATCAATCATACTTTTTACGTGGGTTATTCCAATTCCTCCAGCAAGAAAAACAACATCTTTTCCAGTGCTTTGATCAAGAGTAAATGTTCCATTTGGCTTGTTAAATTCGATTTCATCTCCCTCTTTCATACGATTAAGTGTTTGTTTGTATTCACTCTCACTTATTATTGTTGTGAATGAAATTGTTTCTTTTCCTGGGGCGCACGAGATTGAAAAAGCGTGTGTAAGTTTTTTGCCATTATTTTCAATTGTAAAATTGGAATACTGTCCAGCAATAAAGGTAATTCGTTCATCGGGTTCCAAAATAAATGTTTTGATGCCTTCAGCTTCTTCTTTAATTTTTATTAATTCAGCTTTCATAGAAATTAACTTGGTAAAAAGAGTTTTAAATGGAATCAATCTTGTTCGAGTTATTTTTATTTTTTTATTTTCTTAGAAAGTAATTTAAAGAGAAATGAGCTATTTTTCTCATGGATAAACAAAAAGCAAATTATATTATTGATATTTTAATACTTGTTGCATTTATTATTGTTTCTGTAACTGGGGTGTTGAAATGGCCGGGGCTTGGAATTGGGATTCATAAAATTTTTCCAATAGTTCAATTAAGCAACTTGCATGACTGGAGTGGTTTAGCGGCAGTTATACTTGCCTTTTTACATGTAGCTCTTAATTGGAAATTAATGGTTTGTTTGACAAAAAAATATTTTAAGAGAGCTGATAAAAAATGCAACTAAAAAAGTTTATTTTTATTTTAATTATAATAATTGCCTTATTTCTTTTTTTTGGGTGTATGGTGAACGAAGAAGATGTTAATCCAAAAGATGTTGAAAAACAATTACAAGAAAATAAAGCTATTGAAAATGATATTGCTGGTTTTGAAAATAATCCTTATTCTGGTACTTGCACAAAAGGAAAAGTTGATGAATTTTGCACTGGGGAATGTGGGAGTTTTATTGACACTGATAAAGATGGTTATTGTGATCGCGCACAATGATTATTGTATGATGAGTGTGCCAGTATTTTTGCCATTTGTTATCTTTGTTAAAACATTTTTTTCAAAGGCATTAGCAATAACTGTTTGTGTTCCAGAAATCGCACATGCTGTTAGTTTTGTGTCCATTCCGCCAGTTCCAAATGAAGATTTTTCATTCTGAATAAAAAATTTAAGTTCACCTATTGTTGCTTGTGATATAGTTTCTTTCTTCTTAAAGCATTTGTATATCCCATTTGTATTAGTGAGTAAAACTAATAAGTCAGCATCAAGAATTTTTGATATTTCTGCTGCAAGCAAATCATTGTTGTTAAATGAATTGTTTGAAATTGCATCATTTTCATTTATTATTGTAGTAATGCCAAGAGAATGGCTTTCATTAATTATGTTCTTTAGTTGCTTTATATTTTTATCTTTGTTAAAAAAATCTTTTGTTAATAATAATTGAGATATTTGATGATTTGTTTTTTCAAAGCAATGGTCATACTCGTGCATTAAATTTTTTTGTCCTATTGTGGCATAAAAATTTTTTGAGAGGTGTGTTGTGTTTGTTATTATTTTTCCAAGAGCAACCGCTCCGCTAGTTATTAGCACAATTTCTTTTCCAAGTTTTACAAGCATGGCGATTTCTTGTGCAATTGATTCAATTATACACTGATTGAAGCCATTTTCATTTACAAGTGCATTGCTTCCAATCTTTATTACAATTTTCTGGCAGTTTTTCAGCCCCTCTCGGGCTAGGAAGTACATCACCTTTCATAATAATGGCCTCCTAATGTTAGATTGCAAATTAAAATGCTTTTTAAAAAAAGAGCGTTCTGAAAGCTGTCCAATGTTTGTCTAAAGACTAGGGGCTACATCCCTTCTGGAAATGTCTGCTTTCATAAGGAGTATATGTATCTATAAAGTATTTAAACTTAATTTTTTTAACTAGTTTTTGATAATTTTTACATATTAGTTTAAATATAGAATTAGTAATAATGGTAGTATTGATGTGGCAGTATTTTCTGTGGCAGCGATATGGGTTTTTTTAACAAAAATTCCAGCTCTGATTCTAGATAGATATTGATTCAGTCTTTGTAAAAGGAGGAATCTTTACGGACAACAAAAAGAAAGCACCAGTAGCAAAAAAGAAATAGATTGTAGAAATACAGTTTTAAGTAAATTATAAATTATTTGGGCACCTAAATGGTGCCCTAATTTTTCAAGGTGGGAGAAAAATGGAAAATACTTATGTTTTGAAATTAAATGATGGAAAAAATATTATTGAAGAATTAAAAAGAGTTGCAATAGAAGAAAAAATAGAATACGGAATGCTTGTAAGTGCAAGCGGATCAGTAAAAGATTTTGAATTAGTTTCTTCTGAACCACGCGGAGGGATGTCAAGAACTTCATTCAAACAATCTTATGAAATAAACTCGATTAGTGGAAAAATAATGTGTTCAAAAGGACAATGTGATATTAATATTCGTGTTAGTGTTTCTGATACTGGTTTTACATCACAAGCCGGACAACTAATTAAAGGCAATGCTTCTGGGATGCTTGAAATTGGCATAAGAAAAATTAATATGAAAAATATTATTGGTGCATAGGGGAGCAATATTGCTTCTCTTTTAATTTTTTTATTTTAATTAATTATTGATTTGACAAACTTTCCTTATTTCTCGTGCTTTTCCTTCAGTTTCTTGTATTAAACCAAGAACTTCAGCAAAAGTACTTCCAGAAGTTGATTCTCCTTTTATTAATCTAGCTAGATATTCATCATAACTTTGTGTGATTGTAAGGCGCAGATCATTTCCATTTTTTCTCATTAGGGCAGATGTTTTATTATCAAATTTTGGATAATTATCCTTAATTAAAATAAGATTTTGACCAAGATCAGAAACACACTTGTCCAGAGAGGATATTGCTTTGTCTGAAAAAATAATTGAGTTGTCTTTTGCATTAATTATTGTTTCGCAGACATTTTTTCCAAGTATTGAAATTTGTTCAAATAGTTTTGAAAGTCGCGCCAAACGAACAAGAGTTTCACTATCTTCTTTTGAAAGTTTTTGTATTGCAAGTTTTGTTAGTACTCTTTTTGTTTCTTTATGAATAAACTCTGATAATGCACAAAGTTTTGTAACTTTTGAAATATCTCCTTTGTTTGAAAGTAAGAGAACATTACTTTCGTTAAATATTCCTATTGTTGCATTTAAACTATTTTTGAATTCTTCATTTACTGCTTCAAATATTTTATTTGCTTTTGCACCCTCAAGTTTTTCTAGTTTTTCTGTTCTTAGTATAATTTCTTTTTCTTTTGTTGGAATTAATCTTTCAACAAGTCTTTGGAAGTATTTAATAAAAATTAACAATACGAGGGTTGCTACTATATTGAACACTAGGTGTGCATTTGCTACTTGCTGTGCAGTTGAACCACCAATGAATTGTATTGTTGAAATTAATAAAGGAAGTAATGGGATGAATAATAACACTCCAAAAAAGTTGAATAAAAAGTGTGTAACTGCAGCTCTTCTAGCAAAGACATCCATTCTTGAAGAAACAACCAAAGTTAAAACGGTAGTTCCAATGTTTGCTCCAAAAATTATTGGGATTGCTTCAGGTAATCCAATTAAACCATTTTGTGCCATTACAACAACAAGTCCTGTTGTAACAGAACTTGATTGGAAAAGATTAGTTATGATAAAACCAATTAGGATTCCAATTGGAATGATGCTTGTTTGTGTTAATAAAAATGCAATTTGTGGATCTGCTTTTAGAGGAACAACTGCAAGCGAAATAAGATTTAACGCGAATAGTAATAATCCTAAATAAAATAGTGGTTTTCCAAAAACCTTGTATTTTGTTTTTAAAAAACTTAACAAGAAACCAAAGATAATAATTATTGGGGCAAGTTCAGTAAAATGAAATGCAACAAGTTGAGAAGTTACTGTAGTTCCAATATTTGCTCCAAATATTATTCCAATACTTTGAGCAAAAGTAATTGTTCCAGCATTCACAAGGCCAATAGCAATAAGAGTGGTTGCTGCACTTGATTGAATTATTCCTGTTATTATTGCACCAAAAATAGTTCCTCGTAATGGGCTTTTTGTTGCCCACCTAACTGTGTATGTGCTAACCGTTTTCTAGGTTTTGTTTGATTTGTGTGAATGGATTGAGTCCTTGTTGTTTCCATGTGGTTATTAGACTTGTTAGTATGGAGAATGTTTGGGTGCCTTGTTGGTTGCGTAAGCAACCAAATATTTTTCTGCGGATAATGGGTTCGCGTATTGTTTGTTCTCCAAGATTATTTGTTGGTTCAATGTTTGGATGTAACAAACAAGTAAACCAGTTTTTTCCTCCGTTTCTAATTTTTGTTGCGAGTTGTTTGTATTCTTTGTGTGATTCCATACAATCCACTAATTGTGTTAGTTGTTTAAATAATAAATCGTGCGAGGTTTTTCTTTTTTTGATTGGTTGTTGTAATAGTTTTTTTATTTGTGAAAACATTTGACACAATTGTTGATAAAATGTTTTGAATAAAGAGTGTTTTTCTGTTAGATATTTTGCTTCGCGCAAAATGTGCGCCCAACATCGTTGAGTGTTGGTTGTGTATTTGGCGTATGCACTCCATCCGTCACAAATAATTGTTCCTAAATATTTTTCTCCGAGTATTTTGTTGATAGTTTTTTTGGAGCGTGTTTTTGTTATTGTGAATATTGTTGTTTTGTTGTTTGTGAAAACCCATAACCAATAATTTTTTCCGTTTA
>CAYLWD010000050.1:0-5208 GCA_964387305.1 uncultured archaeon | reverse complement strand
CAACAAAATGATGCCAACGCCCATCAGTAACAGTCATACTAGAAGAAATAGTTGGCGAAGTCTCCTCATAATCCCTCGCAATCGCAACAACCAACTTATTACCCTCTACTTTAACTTGCCAACCACTATGCAAATTAGGATAAGGCGCACCCTGGTCCCACTCACCAACCACTGTTTGTATTCCCGAAGTCGTCGAAGTCTTAAACCAACCCGACACCGCAAAATCATCAGAATTAGTAAAAAAAGTCTGCCCATACCCACGATAAACATAATCCGTGCTTCCATCAAAACTACCCGCACTAGTATCCCACAAACCAGTAACATAACTCTCAGAACCAGCCCACAAACCGTCATAACCATTCCCACTCGAATCATCAGCATTTCCATTCAAATGCCATAATCCAATTAAATCTGAATCAAAAAAATCAGTTTCACTCGAACTAAGTTCTTTACCAAAATTATAATTCATTCCCGAATTAATTTTTATCAAATTCCAATCACCCACAGGAAAATTAGAATCAATAATATTAGAATCAACAAATTTTGAAGCTAAAAAATTATTGTAATCAGCAATTATTTCTTCTTGACTCAATGCTCGCGAATATATTTTTGTTTCTTCCATTAATCCATTCATAAATATTTCTAAATCTTGGTCGCTTATTGTTATTGATTCAGTAAAGTCACTTGCTTGCATTAATTCTCCATTCACATATAATTTTTGTTGACTTGAAGGCAAGTTTTTATTATAAGTCATTGCCACATGAGTCCATTCATTCATATTGATTGGAGTACTAATTCTGTTTTGATTAATTCGTCCACTTAAATAAGTATCATCAAACGATAAATCATAAGAATCTTTTTTATCAATTCCACTTTCTAGTGCATAAAATTTCAGATTCTTTAAATATGTGTTTTGATCCGCACCATTATAATTAAACAAAAACATTATTGTAGCGTACCGTGTTCCAGTGTGCCACGCTACTCTATTACTAACAACTGCTGACTCTCCTGTTCGAGGATTTCCTGAAATATAAGTATTTTTTCTATAAAACCAAGTATTGTTAGTGAGTACATTTCCACTATCAACAAAATAATCGTAACTACCGGGGTGACCTGGTAGATATCCACTAGTAGGTGTAGCATATGAGTGTGTTCCTGTATACGAACTCCTATTAGTTCCCCTTGTTTGTTTAATATCATATTCTAAATAATATTTTTTTGTAGTATCAATCGGAATTTTTGTTGACACATAAGTGTTGTGGTAACCAATTGTTCTTAACGCATTTTCACTATCATCCCAAGCCATTGCTGTTCTAATTGCCCAAGATAATGGATTAGTCCAATCAATTCCGTACCTTGGAATTAAATCAATGCTTCCTGAATAGGGTTTAACCCAAGCAGAAATAGTAATCTCATCAGTTATATCTAAACTAGTTGAATCTGCAACACTAACATAATCATTTACTCCATCTAGATAAAGTGCATTTGTATCCCAAAAACCAATTGCATTAACATCAGCGCCATTGTATAGTATACCGTTATTATCAAAGCCAGCATAATCAGGAATTGCTCCAGAAGAATTTTTGTCATTAAATTTAAAATAAAGTACTAATTTATTTAAGTCACGGTTATAGTCACTAGATTGGTACGAGTAATCTGCGGTTGTGTTCCAATCTAATTCTCCTGTTGAGGTCCATACATTTGTGGTTGTATTTTTCTGAACGAATCCATTTTGATTATAAGAATGATTCAACTCTGTTGGGCCAAGATAAATAGATCCCTCTTTTAAGAAAGTTAAGTTTCTTGTGGTTGTTGTTGTTTCTACTTGTTGAGAACTTGTGCAAGCAATTTTCCAAGTTAACTCTCCCCCAGAACCATTTCCTAAGTGGTATTGAATAATATTATAACTGTTGTTAGTCAAATCACTTTCTGTAGCAACAATCTCTTCATTTATATAAAGCTCACATGTTCCTAGTCCTATTGAATGTCCTGCGTAAAAATTAAAGTCTACCAGACCCTCTGTTGAATCCATTGTTACTCCTTCTTCTGGGCTTGAAAGCATTACTGTTGGTGCAGTTCCTGGAACAATTGCATTAGTATCAATTGCAGTTCCTCCTGAACAAAGAAACACTGCGTTTTGAATGAAACGAGTTTTTTCTACATTGTATTGGTCAAGATAATTTATTTGCACGTTAGCTTTCACTGTTTGTCCAATTGTACAAGTTTTTCCAGTAATCACATTAAATGGTTTTTTGTAGCCAGGAATTATTTGGGTAGAAATAAAGTCTGACTCATCCTCATCAATATTTATGCCAGCAATACTAATTATTCCTTCTTCATTGTTTTCTAAAAACAAAGTAAATTTTCCGTTAGTGTCCAGAGTTGAATCTGTAATTCCAACTGCACCAAGTTTCATTTCGGTTTGACTTGTTTGTAATATTCCTTGTGCTCCAGAATCTTGGGTGTTGCTCATTAGGTTTACAACTACTAGTGCAGCAACCATTATTATTCCAAGCAAAACCAAGTACTCTATGGTTCCCTGTGCTTTTCCATTATTTTTGAAGTTTGATTGCATACCATCACATTAATACAAATCTTTCTATTGCTTCTTTTTCTTTTTCAGTTAATCTTCCACAAATAATTAAACTTTGTGGAAAAATTTTCTTTATTTCTTTGCTTTTAACTATTTTTTCTTTTCCAACAACAATTTTTTCTTTTTTCGAACCCAAACCAATTAATGCAATATATTTGTAATCATCTTTCTCTGCTCGCCTAGAAGCAATTTTTTCTATAACTTTTATTCCTTCTGTGCAATTCATTAATCTTTTTGGCTTTTCATCCTTTTTGATATCCAGCAAACAAAGAGTGTGTAAACCAATTTTTTGGTTTTCTTTCATTTGCTCGTAAAATGATTCTGGCTCGAAATTCTCTGTGTGAAAACAAATTGTTACAGTTCTACCAAACCTGTACTCGTCAAGTCCAGATTTTGCAATTAAATTTGTTACTGAAATCCCAGGAATTATTTTACATTCCACATTTGCTTCTTTGCAATCAATCATTAATTGGATGTGGGTTGTTGCTGTTAATGGATTACCAAAAATTAAAAGGGCAATATCTTTTTTCGTTGCTTCTTCAACTAGCCATTCATCTTCTTCAACATTAAGTCTTTCAAGCATCACAATTTTTGTTTTAATTTTGTTTTTTTCTAAAATTTTTTCAAGTTCTTTAAGCGTTCCTTCAGCGTATTGGGAAGTGTAGCTTTCAACAAAAACTTTTTTACAACTCTTTATTGTTTCAATTGCTTCAAGAGTAATGTGTTTTGCCTTTAAACCTATTCCAACCAAGTAAAGCATTTCTATTCCCCACACTTCAATTTAGGATTATACAATCCTACTAGGAATTATATTATTCCTAGCTTTAATAAACTTGCTAATCCTGTCGCAAACCCAAGGATTGCAATAATCACTTTAACAAACCCAATCAAATTTTTTCTCTCAGGTTTTTCTTTAGCATAATCATCAAGACTCCAACAAATCATTACTGCGAGTAAAAGTTTTACTCCCGCAAATAGTGCTGGACTCAAATCAATTAGCATTGATGAAACAACGTGTTGTTCAGCAAAACCAAAGAAAGCAATTGCTATTGCGCTAGCAATACCATCAATTCCTTGTCCGAGCACAATAAAGAAATTCATTTTGTCTTCAAGGATTTTGTATTTACTGAATTTATTTATTAAATAACAAATTGCGTAAGCAATTCCAAGAATAAGTATTATTGTTCCAATAAATGGAACCAGATTAGTTATCGAAAATAAATTGAATAATAGGGGTAATGCACAAACAATTAAACCAAAAATTAAGAGTCTTTTATGATTAAATTTATTATTTTTTGAACCCAATATTCCTGCAATTAGTAAGCCAATTACCACTATTACAAACGTAAGTATCCATATTCCGGGAGTAAAGAACCAAAAACCAATTTCTAATGGATTTGCGGTTTTGTGTACAAAATTAACCAATCCAATTTCGCTTTGGTGCATTATTACTCTCATCGATACTCCAAACAAAATATAGGGGATTAGTGCAATAAAAAAATTCGAGTCGAACTTTATTTTCTTTTTCAATACAGTGTAAATAATTGCGCAAGCAATTACGAGCAGAACTATAAACACCCCTGTATTTACTAGATTGTATCCACTAATTTCCGGACTAATAATTGGTTGAATAAAATAAGTGTTAATGAATTCGTTTAATTCAGTAGCCATATTACTAATGCAATAACACTAATGTTTAAATTGTTGTGTGAGACTGATTTAATTATGAATGAAGATAATACTCTCAAAGCGTTGGTTGAAAAAAAGCTTCCCTTAAAATTGAGGAAATTCGCTCCCCGTGCCTACGATTCTTTTGGGAACATTGCTTTAATAGAAATTCCTCGTGAGTTATCAAAAAAGAAAAAACTTATTGGTGAATCTTTAATTAAAATAAACCCTCGTTTTGAAACTATTTGTTCGATTGAAAGTAATCATGAGGGAAAATATCGGGTGCAGAAAGTAAAAGTAATTGCTGGAAAAAAACAAACAATTGCTACTTACAAAGAATCGGGTTGCACTTTTTTAATTCCCCTTGGAAAAGTCTTTTTTTCTCCGCGATTGAGTGGCGAAAGGCTGCGCATTGCTCGTGAAATAAAAGAAAATGAAGTTGTTGGTGCTTGGTTTTCTGGAATAGGCCCTTACCCAATTGTTTTTTCAAAAAATTCTAAAATGAAGCGTGCTGTTGCAATTGAATTGAACCCAGAGGGGCACAAATATGCACTCAAAAATGCGTTGTTGAATAAAGTTTCGAATGTTGAATTCATTAAAGGGGATGTGAAAAAGGTTTACAAAAAATATTCAAAAACTTTTGATAGAATTGCAATGCCTCTTCCCCACACAGGTTATCAATTTCTTAAAGAAGCTTTTTTTTGCATTAGGCAAGGAGGAATAATTCACTTTTATGAAATTGTTGAGAAAAACGATTTTGCTAAACCTGAGAAACAAATACT
Organism: uncultured archaeon; assembly: GCA_964387305.1. Classification (GTDB taxonomy): domain Archaea; phylum Iainarchaeota; class Iainarchaeia; order Iainarchaeales; family JAAZKV01; genus CAYLWD01. The sequence goes on along the minus strand of CAYLWD010000050.1, from coordinate 165 downwards.
TGATTCTGCTAGGGCTTCTAAACGCAAAGTAAAAATAATTCGAAGACAAAGGGTTCGTGTGTTTTCTCCAACAAAAGAACAAGTCGTTTTTGACATTAAGGTTTTAAACTAAGTGGCGCAAAATTTTTTGGTTAAGTGATTTTTTATGGCACTAAATTTAATTTT
>CAYLWD010000049.1:0-5272 GCA_964387305.1 uncultured archaeon | reverse complement strand
AAGTTTTGTTGTTTATTATAATTTTATCTTTGCTTTATGGTGCGGGGGCAATTTTCATAATTGCGTGGAATGCTTCGGTGCTGGGAATTTTTTTAGGAGAAATGGTTCTAGCAAATACTCTGACACAAATTGATGGTTTGGTTACTAGCATGCTTATTGGGCACGGCCCACCAGAATTAATTGGGTATATTTGCGGAGCAATTGCTGGTGCAATTCTTTCTGCAATGGTTGCACGTGGACAGTTCTTTACTCACGAAGCCGAAGTAATTCTAAAAGATGTTTTTGTTCTAACTATTTTTGCAATCGTTTCGGTTTTGTATGGTGCAATAATGGAGGCTCTAATAATTGCATCAAATGATTCAATGATTTACTTAGCAATGGGAATATTTTATTTAGTAATTATTGTACTCGCAGTAGTTTTTTTCGGTAATACTGGAGAATTATTTAATAAAAAAGATGGGCGCTAGTTCTGTTGCTAGCGTTTTTGTTTCAATAATGTTCTTAGTCGCTAGTATTTTTTTTATTGTTTTGTAAAAATGCTTTCTGGACTTTAACGTTTCAATTAAAAAACCCTAGTTTCTTAATTATTTTATGCCAAAATTCAAACAAAAAAAGGTTTCAAGAAAAAACCTTATTACAAAAAACTTTGAAGGCTTTTCAACTTTTTTTTCTTCGGTTAAAAAGAAATTTTCTTTTTTGCGTTGGGTTGACCCCTTTACTTATGTTGATTTGTTTGTAATGCCTTTTGTAAAACAATATACTGATAGTTCTTTTGTTGAATTCATAGTAAATATTTTTTTTGCAGCTTTTTTTGCAATTCTTTTCTACAATATATTGACTCTTTTGTTTGGTTTCACTCAGCTTGCGTTTCCTTTTGGTAATTCCACTCCTTTAGTAATTGTTTATTCTGCTAGCATGGAATCAACTTTTTTTCGTGGAGATATAATGGCGCTCTCAGTTCCAAATAATATTAGTGGACAAGAAATTACATTGAATAAAAATATTAATGAAATTCCTGTTCACGATTATGCAAATATTCTTTATATTGACAAAACGGTTTCTAACCCAAATTCTTTTTTTACCAATTCTTCTGAATCTCAAAAAACAATTACTTCAATAAAATCAATAATTTTTTTTGATGGGCAATTAATCGAACCAAACCAAGAGGGTTCAATAATTGTTTATCCAGCTTATCCTTCGGGCTTACCAATTATTCATCGAGTTGTTGCCCGCATTCATGCACTTGATGGTAACTTTATTCTAACAAAAGGAGATAATTATTTTACTAATCCTACGATTGACCAAGATTGTGGACAAATTATTTTAAATAACCCAGAAAAGGAATGTATAACTTTTTTTGCAGTTCCTGAAAAAGATTTGCAAGGAAAAGTTTTAGCAAAAATCCCTTTAATTGGTTGCGTAAAGCTTTGGCTTGTTGATGATTTGTTTTCTTTGTTAACTACTGGAAAAATTCCTGCTGATTTTTCCGGGGTTTGTTAGTTTAATTGCTGAACACTACACGTTGTAGAAAAGCACTTGCTTGTAGGAAAGCTAATTCCATGAGAAACCTTTTTATTCTTCAAAGCTTTTACTTAATTGATTTTGATGAATGTTTTTTTTCTTACAATCTCTTGGTTTGGCTTGGATAATGAATTTTATGTTCAACTAGCAATGCTTCTCTTATTGCTTTCAATTATAATAATTATTTTGTCGCTTTTTGTTCTATTTTTACGTAATAAAAAAACGGCTGAACAAAAGAATGCGTCCAAAATTGTTTCAGTTATTTCTTCTTTGAAAAAAGGAAAGCTGAAAAAATCTGCCGCTAAGGATATGGCTAAGCAAATCGAAAAAAGTGGTAAAGAAGCTGAAAAAAAAGGAACTACTTTGAAAGAGGTTCTCATTAAAAAATTTCAACCAAAAATAGAATCTCAATTAAAGAAAAGTATTATTATCCTCGATTTTAAAGCGGAGGGTAAAAAGTTTGTTGCAATGATTGAATTACAAGGGAGCAAACTCGAATTAGTACTTGATTCTGCCGGAAAAATAGTTGATTACAAGAAACTTAAGAGTTGATTTATTAAGTGGTATATTTTTAGTTCAATTTACTCTCTCGTAGCTCATGTTTTTTTCCAACCAACCCACGCATGTTTTTTTAAAGCTAACCAACCCTAATTTTAGAATAAATAGTTAACTAGCGTTTTTTGGGTTTGGTGGTTTTATGGAACTTATTCTTAGTAATGCAGAAACTTTCAGAAAAAGTATTGATGCAATTTCTGTTCTAATTGATGAAGCCGAATTAGTTGTTAAAAGTACTGGTGTTGAATTAAAAGCAACTGACCCTAGCCAAATTTCGATGGTTGATTTTTCTTTACCAAAGAGTGCTTTCAAAAAATTTTCTGGAGAAGAAATGCGTTTAGGTTTGGATTTAGATTATTTGAGTCAAGTATTGTCAAGAGCCCAATCCGGTGATGAGTTATCTCTAGATGTTGATGAAAAAAAATCTTCTTTAGTTGTTTCTTTTAAGGGGCATGCTGAACGTTCATTCAAAGTTCCTCTAATTGATATTTCTACTAACGAGGTTCCTAACCCTCGAATAGAGTTTGATGCTGAAATAAAAATTAATTCTAGTTTATTACAAAATTCTTTGAAGGATGCTGCGTTAATAAGTACGCACATCACATTAGCTGCTGATGAGAAAGCATTTTATGTTAAAGCAAATTCTTCTAAAGGAAATCTTGATGAAAAATTATTGCCTGATAAAAAAGAAATGATTGAATTAAAAGTAAAAAAAGAATGTACAAGCATGTTTCCTTTGGATTACCTCCAAGATATGTTAAAGGCAGCGCCTTCAGATTCAAAAGTTGAACTCTTCTTGAAGAGTAATGCTCCAATAAAAGTGTCTTATCCTATTGGAGAAGCAAGTATAACTTATTTCCTTGCGCCAAGAATAGATAATGCTTGAAAGCACCTTTTTTACTACAAACACTTTTTTTTCTTTTTGTAAGATTTAAATACTTGTTTGTTGCTTAATACTGAACAAGTGGTGTTTTGTTTGATTGAACTAAAGAAATTAGATTTTTGGAAACGTGCGGTTGAAGCTATTTCTGCATTTATTCCTGAAGGAAATTTTCGTTTCTCAGAAAAAGGAATTTACTTTAAAGCCCTTGACCCCAGTCAAATTGTTCTTGTAGATTATTTTGTGGATAAAAAAGTTTTTGATAAGTATGACATTGAACCAAATTTTGTTGGAATTGATTTGGTTGAATTTAATAAAATAATGCAACGCGCAATGCCGATGGATAAACTTTCAATGGATATTTCTGATGCTGAGTTAAAACTAAAATTAGAATCTGATTTGAAAAGAAATTTTCGCTTGCCATTAATTGATGTTTCTGAAGGAGAAATAAAGACTCCTGAAACAAAGTATGATGCGGATGTAATTGTTTCTTCTATGCATTTTAAGGAACTATTACGAGATGCAGCTCTTTTTGGTAGTAGTGTTGTATTAAAAATTTCTGGCGGAAAATTTATTGTTGAAGCACGCGGTTCTCAAGGCGCAATGGATTCTGAAACACTTGGAAAAATTGCTAAGGTTAATTCAAAAAAAGATGTTACTTGCAAGTTTTCTTTGAATTTTTTGCAAAATATTATTCGCGAAGCCGATAATGATAAAACTATTAAAATAGAATTAAAGAATGATGGTGCAATGCGTGTAGAATATGCTATTGGTGAAAGCACAATTGTTTTTTACCTTGCCCACATGATTTTGTAAATTTAATACTTTGCTTTTATTTCTTCGGCAAGCTCCTCACGAAACCCCTTTTAATTATTTCATATAGAATTAGTTTATGCAAGAACTTCTTTTCCTTCAATTATTTCCTTATTCTGAGAAAGCGCGTGAATATTTGAAGAAAGAAGGACTTTCTCTAGAAGATTTGCCTGAACAAGCAGTCAAGCGTGCAGCACTAATGGTTTCTCGTGCTTCTGCTGGAAAAATTTATTTACTCGATTTAACAAAACCCTCTGAAGACGTTTTGCGTAACGAAATAATTGCTTTTCCTGTAGCAAAAATGTTTGTTTCAGCAATTAATAATGAACAACTAATAGAAAAATTTTCTTTAATGATTCAGCGCTCAACTTTTCAAAATTTAATGAATTCGAAAAACAGGACTGAATTATGTCTTGATTTGGCTCGAGAGTTCGGAGTAAAATATTCGCTTTCAGAAGAAAAAAGTTTTTTTGTTGAAATTTCTTTGACAGATTTTTTAGCCATTGAATTTAATGATGAAGAATTACGTTTAATTAATCAAGCAATAGAAAAAGGAAAAGTTTTTTTGGACTTAAATGATTTTGCACGCTTTTTATCAGAACTTGCTTTTATAAAAGTGAAATCTTCTTTGCCTATTGATAAGAGTCATATTCCAAAACAAATACTTCAACTTGCGAAGAGTTTAGAAAATCAAATTTATACTATTGAAAAGAAAAAATTTGATTTAAGTTTGATTGGAAAAATTGAGCCAGAGTTTTTCCCTCCTTGCATGAAAATAATTTATACTCAACAATTGGAAGGAAAAAAACTTCCTTACCTGTCTCGTCTTTCTCTAGCTTCTTTTTTGCGTCAACTTGAAATGAATGAAAGTGAAATGTTAAAACTTTTTTCTAAGAGCCCCGACTATCAAGAGCATTTAGCCAAGTATCACATAAAACGAATCTTTGATAAACAATTATCTGCTCCAGGGTGTGCCAAGCTCCGCGATTATGGGCTTCGTGTAAAAGAATGTGAAAAAGAATGCAAGTATAAGCACCCTGTTCAATATTATATTGCGAAGTTTCGTTCGAATAATAAAATAAAAAACTCTAAACATAAGGAAGTGAATAAGTAGTGTATCCTGAAAGTAAAGAATCAGAATTCTTAAAACGCGCTTATCGCGATTATTATGAAAAAAATTTTGTTGAATCTATTTCAAATGTTGAGTTGCGTGAATTTGGTTACGGAATTTTTAATAGAAAAATTGCTGACAGGAATATTTCTTTTACTTCTCTCGAAGCAATGAATAAATTTTTGCGAGAAAAACAGCCACTTTTCCTGTCTTATTCTAATGCGTGTTACAAATACCCTGACAGAAAACCAATGATTAACAAAAAATTAATCCGCGCTGATATAATTTATGAATTTGATGCAGATGATTTTACAGAAAACCTTGTTGAAATTGATGGTAAGCAATGGTTCTCTGAAGAAGATATTGAATCTGCAAAAAAACAAGTTTTTCGT
>CAYLWD010000048.1:0-5505 GCA_964387305.1 uncultured archaeon | reverse complement strand
GCATACATTATGTGCCTATTCGCATACATGAAAGGAATATTTAGTATTCCAACTAACCATTTTACTATTACTAATCCGACAATAATACTTATCAACGCTTCTATTGTCATTGTTCCGTAAAAAGCAATTACTACAAACAATATTGAGTCAACCAACATTGAGGGCAATGAACTCAAAGCATTCCTTGCCCAAAGTTTTTTTCCTTTAGTTAGTTCCTTGAATTTTGCAAATATTATTGCATCAAGATTTTCGCTAATAAAGAAAGCAATTAGTGAAGCAATTGCTATCCTTGGTACTTGTCCTATAACAAAATTAAATGCTTCTTGTCCTGCCCAAAATTCTGCGCTTGGAAAACTTACTACAATAATTGCAAACAGCATTATTGCTAGTTGTGTAATAAATGCGATGAAAATCATTTTGTGTGTTTCTTTTCTACCAAATTTTTCATTAACAATATCGGTCATTAGGAAAGTTACTGAAAAAATTAGTGTCGCAGCGGGCGCATAAAGAACAACCCCTAATAAATCAAATTTTGCCATCTTTACTGCAACAATATTACTGAAAATAACAAACCCTGTATACATTGCAATTAGTAATTCTGGGTTCTTGAATTTCCGTGCATAATAAGACCCAATAAACGTTACTGCACTTATTCCAAGAATCCATGCGATTAGTTCAAGCAAGCAAATCTCCCCACTAATCCACCACTATTCAATCTTAATAATCTCTTTCGTACTCAATTCGTTTTCTCCGCTGAAAGAGTTTTCTTTAACATAGCCAATAAGTTCAATTGTTTTTCCAACAATTTTTTCATTCAATTCCGCAATAATCATTTCAGCAGTTTTCATCTTTAATTCTTTTTGTAATTCTTCTTTATTAAAACCCATTAATTGTAATCCTTCTTTTCCAAAAAAGTTTGCTCTCATTCTTCCAGTATCATCTTCTATTGTAACCGAAATGATTGCATTAATTCCCGGTTTTACTTCTCCACATTGTTCGCAATACATTCCGCCCTCGGCTTTAGTTATTTTTTTTCCGCACTTGGAACAAACCAAGTAATGCAAGTTTCCTTTCCATATTTCAGATATTTTTCCTTCTATAACAACGTTTTGTCCTTGTGCTAATTCGTTAATATTTTTTTTATCTATTTTTTCTTTCATAATTTCTTTTATATTAGCAATTTCTTTTTTACTTTCATTAACACTCGCACTATACCCTAAATTTAGTTCTACTCCGCGCAAACCATCTTTAGTGTACGCATTTTTTATTTCAAGTACTTGCCCTTCTTCAAATTCTTCTAATAGTTCCGCTTTCTCGTTCCAAGCAGTTGCTCTTATTACTGCACTCTCATCCCCTAATTGAAAATTCAAATATTTTCCTGTCCTATCTTCTTTATTAAATTCTTTTACAGGAAATTTTCTCATTAATCGCCCAATAACATTAATTGATTTTATGTTTCCTTTCAAGCTCCCAAGTTCCTCAAATTTTTGTTCAACTTTTTCTACACCAATATTTCCGTTAAAACCCAGAGTGATTTGTTTTTTTTCATTATAACTCGAAACAATAATGTTGTCAATACTTATTTTGTCTCCTCTTTCTAAAGAATATTTATCAACTTGGTCATTCCATAAAGTAAGTCTAATTTCTCCACTCTCATCCCCAATAATAATGCTTTGTAATTTTCCTTTTTTTTCTCCTTTCTCAAAAACTTTTGTTGGAAAAACACTTTCTACCGTTCCTTTTATTCCTACTCCCTTCATTCCTTCTTCTAGTTCCCCTATTTTTGCGTTCTGAAAATTTCTTTTTACACCCAAATCTTTTTCAATCATGTAAAAAGCACCTTCTTTGGTTATTAGTCCCTCAAATTTATCAATTTTTTCTTGTACAAGTGCATTTATTTCTTCTTTTGTTTTTCCACTTTCTTTGCTCAACGCAACAATTAGTTCTTTTAATTCAGCCACACAAATCCCTTTTTCTTTATTTTAATTGTAATATAATTAGAATAAATCCCAAACCCTTTTATTGCTATTTTATGGTTTTTAAAATAAAGGGAAGCCTTTTTATACTCTTAATCGCCTAAATTATTCAGTGAGTTTTATGAATAATGGTAAGGTTTATTCGAAATTATTGGCACAATTAAGGGAAGAAGCAGGGATGCTTTTCCTAGTAATTGACCCACCTAATCAAACCCCTGAACAAGCAGGAAAAATGGCTAAAGCAGCGGAAGAAGCAGGGGCTAAGGCAATTGCTGTGGGGGGTTCTCTTGGGGCTCAAGGAAAAATTCTTGACGATACTATTCTTAAAATAAAGGATAAATCAAAATTACCTGTAATAATTTTCCCAGGAAACGTTGCTACTCTTTCTGGTTATGCTGATGCAACTTATTTTCTTTCAATGTTGAATAGCAATGACCCGTATTATATTTCGGGTGCTCAAACAGTTGCTTCTTTTCCAATAAAAAAATTGGGTTTAGAAGTTATTCCAACTTCTTATGTTATTGTTGAGCCAGGCAGAGCCGTTGGTTTTATGGGGCGCGCTCAACTTATTCCCAGAAATTTAGATTACCTAGCAGCAGCTAATGCTCTTGCGGGGCAATATATGGGTTCAAAGTTAGTTATTCTTGAATCCGGTGGTGGAGCACTCGAACCAGTAACAAAAAGCATGGTTGCTTTCACAAAAAAATCTATTGATATTCCATTATTAATTGCGGGCGGGGTAAGAACCCCTGACTTTGCTTTTAATTGTATTTCTTCCGGAGCAGATATTGTTCACGTTGGGCACGCAATTGAACAAGCAAAGGATGAGAAAGAAATTTTTTCTAAGTTAAAAAAAATGTGTGATGCTGTAAAGAAAGGTGCTAAAGAAAAAAGATAATTTTTTTATTTTTTTATTATTAAGTCTATTTATTTTTCTTTAATATCTTCTATTGTTTCAACAATCGCTTTTTCCATTGAGTACTTCGCACTCCACCCCAATTTTTCTAATTTTTCAGTATTGTATTTCCTATCTTTTGATAAGTGCCTAACATTTTCTCTAGTAAGTAATTTCATTTTCCTCATTTTTCCTACTAGTAGTGCAATTAAAGTAGGAATGTGCTTTACTTTTTTTTTCATTCCCATTGCGTTTTGTATTTCTTCATAAAAATTGTTTAATGTTTTTCCTTTTTCCCCAGCAGCCAAATAAGTTTCTCCACTCAATCCATTATTCATTACTGTAATAAGTGCATCAACCAAATCTTTTACATAAATTACTTGGAAACCATTTTTCCCATTACAAGGTAAAGGATATTTTTTTTCAACCAATTTGAATAATCCTTTCCAATAATTGTTTGGACCAAGAATTAGTGCGCTCCTCACTACACAAACCTCTAATTCTTCTTGGTGAGATAAAACAATTTTTTCTCCCGCTATTTTACTTTTCTCATAATTATTTTTTGGGGAAATTTTGCTTTCCTCATTAATTTCGTTCCTATTATTTCCATAGACTCCTGTTGAACTCAAAAAAATAACTTTTTTTACTTGTGCTTTAATAGCTTCTTCTACAACATTTTTTGTTCCTTCAACATTAATTAACCACAACTCAGGATTATTGTCTTCAATGATTCCTGCTAAATGAATTACTACATCAATATTCTGCATTTCTACGCTTACTTGTGTTTTGTTTAAGACATTTTTTCCTTGTTCAATGCTAAATTCTTTAACCACGTGTCCCCTGTTCTCTAATTCGGCAACCAAAAAAGAGCCAACCATTCCACTAGCGCCGGTTACAAGTATTTTCATCAAAATCTTTCTCCAAATTAATTTTCTTTTAAATTAACTAATTGCTTTATGTTTATATTTCATTCCTTTACGCAAACAATAGTAAAAAGAAATCAGGCAATGCAAGTGCTAAACAAACTCCAACAAAAATAAATGGCCCGAACTTGGGTAATTCCCGCAGAACAACAATACTCTTTATTTTCATTCTTTTTAATTCCATTATTTGTTCTTTTCCAACAATTTTTTTTAATTTAAATAATTCAATTACTTTTTTCAAATTCCCTTGTACAGAAATTACTTCATCTTCTTCTAATTTTTCAATTGCAATTCTTTTTTCAAAAAAGTTTTTAGTAATTCCTTTTTGTAGTGTCATCACAAGTACAAGGCAAAGCATTGTAAATCCTGCAACAAAAATAAATAATTCGTTAATTAGTCCTGCGCTCTTCATAAACCAAAAGTAAATTATTGCAAAAGTAACTAATAAAAAGGCTTGTACAAGTCCTTGTTTATTTTCTTCTACAATTTCTTGAATTAACCCTTTTTTCATTTTTTTGTTTTTATTTGATTCAATTTTTTTCTTCAAATATTTTATTGTATAATAAATAGAGTAAAAAATTGCTGCACTTATTGTTGAGAACAAGAAAACGCTTGCCAAAAATTCGATTGAATTAAACGGATTAAGTAAAGCAATTCCTGTAAATAATTTTACGTCTCCCCCACCAATTTTTCCTGCACGATAAAGTAAATAAAGTCCAAAAAATAAAACTATTCCTACAATAATATTCAACCATTGTCCCAATACTATGCTTAAAATTACTCCAATTAATACCATCGGGACAGTAATCCAATCGTAAATGTATCCTGTTTTGTAGTCCGTGTAAGCCCCAACTAATGTTCCTACTAGGAGCGTTATTTCTTGTATTAATTGAATCATGCTTTAACCATTTGTAACAATTTGTCCTTTCTCATTAATGTACATTACTAAATCCCCAAATCTGTTTTTTACTACAAAACCAAATTTTAGGTAATATCTCATAACCTCATTATTTATTGGTATTGTAACAATTTGATATTTTTGGTTTCTAAATTCTTTCAAACCCATTTGTCTGCACTCATCCAGAATTGCTTGAAACATTCCTCTGCCCCTTTCTTCGGGTGGGCGATTTTTCAACACATGCCCACTTATTGAAATATCGATTAACTCTATCATTTTTTCATCTTTTCGAACCCTAATAATTGAAGTTGTTTCAATTGTTGTTCTTTTGTCAGGATGAATTAGTACTTTATATGTTTTAATATCATCTTTTTCTTTTCCATCAAAAAGAATTTTTCTTTCAACTTTGTATCTCTCGCCCGAATCATTGACATAGAATCTTCCCCTTTGTCGATTCCGAAGCATTATTCTATGCACGCTCAAAGGAGCTTTTCTTATTTTTAAAAGTTTTTTCCATCTTTCTTTTCCTGCATCTATGGTGATTTGTTTTAAGTTTGTTCCACTTGCTCGGTTTCTTTTAACTAATCCCACTCTCAATCACTTTAACCTAAGTTTTTTCTTTAATCCTTTTCTTCCTTGCATTTGTTGCATTATTTTTCCTAAATCGTTTTGCCCCATTTTTTTCATTGCACCTTCTGAAGCAAATCCCTTCATTCTTTTGAACATTTTTCTCATTTGTTTGAATTGTTTTAAAAATTCTCTTATCTCGCTATCCTTTACCCCTGCTCCGCGAGAAATTCTTTCTACTCTCGA
>CAYLWD010000047.1:0-5728 GCA_964387305.1 uncultured archaeon | reverse complement strand
AACTTGTTACGGGCCTTGTGTTTCTAGAATATTTGCTAGTGTTATTTTAACTCACGGCGACTCAAAGGGTTTGCGTTTCCCTTTCGAAATAGCTCCTTTACAAGTAATTATTGTACCTATTTTGTTTGACAAGAACCCTGCTGTTCTAGAAAAAGCAAATGAATTGTGTGAATTACTAAAAGAAAATGGATTAACTGCTGAAGTTGATTCTACTGATAAGAGTAATGGAGAAAAATTTTATTACTGGGAAATGAAGGGAGTTCCAATTAGATTAGAATTAGGTCCGCGAGATATTGCTGAAAAAAAAGTTTTACTTTATAGACGAGATACTGCCGAAAAAATTAAGGTTGATGAGGATGAAATTGTTTCTCAAGTAAAAAAGAAAGGTAAGGTGCTTAGTGAGAATTTGAAGGCTCGTGCTAAAAGTTCTTTTGATGGTAAAATAATTGATGCAAAGAGTGTTGCTGATGTTAAAGCGATTGTTGGGAATGGTTTTGCTCGCACAGAATTTTGTTCAGTTGGTTCAGAAGGATTGCCTTGTGCTGAAGAAATTGAGAAGCAAACGGGCGGCACTATAAGGGGAACAAGAATTGATGTTAAAGAAAAACCTAAAGGAAAGTGCATTGTTTGTGGAAAACCAGCTACTGAAGTTGTTTACATTGCAAAAGACTATTAATTTGAGGGGGGTGCATTCAATTATTTGTTAAGAGTCTGATTTTTTAAGAATCCAAATCTCAACTTTGTTTTTTTGAATTATTTTGTCGTGCATTCTTTCAAATTCAAATCCTGCTTTCGAATAAAGTTTTTTTGCAACAAAGTTTTTTTCTTTAACTAATAAAAAAACTTTCACAATTTTTTTCTTTTTACATTCTTTTAAGAGTCTTTTTATTAAAGAAATAGCAATTCCTTTTCGTCTTTCTTTTTTTTCAACAAATATACAATTAATTCTTCCACAATTTTCAATGAATTCAATTTCTCCGAATCCTACAAATTTTTTTTCTTTAACTACTTTAATTATGAAAAAATTTTTGCTTAAAATTTTTTCTTTTATTCTATCAAAACCAAATTCAACATAAGGAAATTCTTTTTGGATTATATCATTTAACAATTGGGTGTCTTTAATTTGTGCGAAATGAAACCTTATTTTGGGTAAATAAGATTTTTTTTTCAAATGAGTTGATTTTTTCATTTTCTCAACTGAGTTAAGTATTCTTGTATTTCTTTTTCGCTAACTGCACACCCTGCAAATTTTGCAGCATACATTGCAGCTTCTAGTTCCAATTTTCCGTGTTCTAATTCGTGGTTAAATAAGTCTTGTTCGTATGCTAATGCAATTAAATCAATACTTCTAAAGCACTTAATTTTTGGAAACATTTCTTTGAATGCTTCAACTTTCTCCATATTTAATTTGATTGATTGGTTTTGTCTTCGTTCAAGAACTTCTTTCATTCTTACTGGACTTTCAAGTAATGCGCGAGTAGTTCTTTCATCAACGAAAATTGCTTGTGCTCCAAGCGATTTTGCAATAGCTAATGCCTCCGCTTCTCCTCTTTGAATTATAGTCATCGGGCCTGAATTTCCAATAAATGAATTATTTGTAAGGTAAAGTATTTTTTCCATATAATTATTTATTTGTCCGTTGCGCGGAATTAGTTTTAATGTTCCGTCATTCATTATTTTTTTTATTCTCGCAGCATTTAGTGCAAATCTTTTATTACTAATTGGCGTCCAAACACTTTCTTGTGCAATCGTTTCTGAAATAAATAATTCAATTTTGTTCACTTGAACAAATCTCCTAAACACATTCATTAAGCAAGTGCCCGAAAGGGTAATCATTGTTCCTGTATCAATAACTGCTTTCATAAAACCAATCCTTATTATTCAAAATTTATTTTATTATTTTCTATTTTTAAGAATCTCCTTTAATTCTTGCACTCTTTTGGTTATGTTCTTATCTTCTTGCTCTTCATCAGGCATTGTTGTGAAACCAACGTAACTTTGCAATTCTTTTTTATCTGCTCCCGTGAGTTCAGCTGCTTGGGCTATACTCATTCCGTAACTATAAGCTAGTGATGCTTGTTTTACTTTTGCTTTATCATAAAGGCTAGTAGCAAAGTGCCCTAATTCTGAATCAATTTTTTCTATTTCTAGTATAACTTCTTTCAAATTTTGTATGAATCCTTTCAAATTTTCTCTCTTTAAATCATCCATTCCTTCATTCAGATTTCTAATAATGTTGCTTTTTACTTTTCCCCATTGACTTGAATGGAGAAAGTGTTCTTTTGTTTCTATTTTGTGCAAAGCATAAGCAATTACTCCTAGTTCGGCTTTTGCTTTATTGTTATTCATTGAGGATTCTCTAATTAATCTATTACTTAATCCGCGCATTTCTATTGTTTTATTGTTTCTAAATAACTCTAGAACTTCATTAATATCGAACAATAAACTTTTAGGCATGCAGAGTTAATGGTTTAGCTCCTATTTAAAGCTTTTTTGAGTTAATTATTGTTGATTTGAATGATTGTTCTCGCACCTATTCTTTCTGGGAAAGAAAATTCTCCTGAATTCATTGAAGCTTTGTGTAAAGCTGACAAAATTCTTTTGTTAACTATAGTTGATAGGGAATTTGCAATGAAAACCACTTCTGCAGTTAGTGAATTAATGCAAGCGCGTAATATTGTTGTGGATATTGAAGCAAAACTTAAAGAAAATAATAAGGTTTTTGATGAGCTTACTGAATGGGGACAAACCGTTAAACGAATAAATTCTTTGTATATTTTGCGTAAAGTCGATAAAGTATTGTTAATGCGCCAAAACAATGAATTTTTTAATGAAATAGTATTACAATTAGAGAATGAGAAGCTCAATGTCGAGGTTATTGAACCGAGGGTTGAAGTTCAAGAAAAAAAATGAATTTTTATTAATTTGTGAAATGGTTTTTTATGGTTAAGAAAATAATTCAAGGGAATGTTCTTTCAGAGAACAAAGTTATTGTAAATAATTCTACTCTTAAAGGAACTTTGGTTCAACAAGGGTTTGGTGAAAATAAAGTAAATAAATTAATTCTTGATTTGTTTGAAACCCATTTTCTTTTAGCGAATAACAAAATTAGTGTTATTGATACTAGTAACAAAAAAGTTTCTGCTGAAGATGCTCTAGCAATTGGTTTGAAGAAAGATAAACGCTTTTATTCTAAGCTTGTAGTGTATAGTGATATTCGTGAAAAAGGTTATTGCATTAAAACAGGTTTAAAGTTTGGATTCGATTTTCGTGTTTATCCTAAGGATAAAAAAATGGGTGAAGCTCATTCCGAGTACGCAATTAATGTTGCTCCCGAATCAGAGAAACTTAGTATGACTCAAATTAGTAGGATGTCTCGTCTCTCTGGAAACATTCACACTCGTTTAGTGCAAGCAGTTGTCGATTCAGAGAATTTTGTTAACTATTACGAAATCAAAAGAATTTTGCTTTGAAGAAGTCACGAACGGAATTTGTCGTGCGAAGCAAGTACTGCCAAAGGCGCACAATTTGCGAACGGAATTTGCCGTTCTGCGGAGTAAGTGTTATCGAGCCATCAGGCAAAGATAGTACAATTCTCGCGCGAAATTTGTCGCGCTGCGGAGTAAGTGTTATCGAGTCATCAGGCGAAGATAGTACAGATTGCGACCGAATCTTTTCGCTCTGCCTCAGCCTGCCCATCATCTCCGAAAGACTCAGGTTTAGTTACACAACAACTTGTGGCTCAAGATTACAATTGTTTTGAACCCACTCTAGGTCAAATTCAGTTAGTTCTCTACGTTCACCATCAAGAATAAAGTAATCTTCTGATGAAAAATCAGGAATTATGCCTGGCATTTTATTTTGAATCCATTCATCTGGGCAAACTTGTAATTTTTCTATGTGTAATCCTGGAGACCATGGGCAACCAATACAGGTAAGAGCGCCAATTAATATAATCCCGATTAGAATAACTAAAACTATTATTGAAATGATTGCTATTTTTTTCATATTCAGATATTGTTCTTTTGTATATTTATAGTTTTGTTTTTTGTTAGTTTGCTGTAATTAAGCCTTCATCTATCGCCTCAGCTTGCCCATCACTCATCACTAATCAGAATAATGTAATCATCACAGGCAATTATTTTTTGGGTGAATGCTTTTAATAATCTCTTGTTTTTTATTTTTTCTAAAATTTTTGATTTTTTTTGAAAGTTTTTCTAACCAGATTTGAACCGTTTGTTTTAAATATATCAAATGCTTTATTTCAGCAGATAAAGCCAATATAAGTGAGTTAAATTATTTATATGGTTTTAGTGGAGGTTTTAATATGACTGAATTATTGGTAGTTGCATCAAAGGTTAAGGATGCTATTAAGGCAGAGGAAATGAATACAGCATCTGATGCTGTGGATGCGCTTAGCGAGAAAGTAGCAAAAATGGTTAAGGACGCTGCTGCAAGGGCAAAAGCTAATGGTAGGAAGACTGTTCGCCCAGAGGACTTCTAGACTTAATCAACTTTTTTTATAGCTGGCTTGGACTCGAGAGAGTCCTTCAAGCATTTTTTTATTTTTTTAATTGTTTTCGATGTTTTTTTAAAACCCAGCTTCTTTTATAAATAAGAATGCGCTAATATAAATTGAATTGAAAGTGATTTTTATGTACCCTCCGCACGCTGACCCACAAACAAATTCACAAGGTCCTCCTAGAGCGATTCCACCAACTTTTCCAGAAAAGGATTCTTCATCTTCTTCACAGCCAGTGTCCCAGCCTGCATCTCAACCCGTTTCGCAACCTGCTTCGCAACCAGCTCCTCAGTCAGTGTCCCAACCAGCTCCGCGTCCTACAAGTTCTACTGAAATTGAACGAGTAAAATCAGGAATATTTGGTTTTGATGAACTAATTGAAGGTGGTTTTGAGCGAGATTCTAATATTCTTATGGTTGGTACATCAGGTACCGGAAAAACTATTCTCGGAATGCAATTCCTTTATTATGGGGCAACGCTTTACAATGAACCCGGTTTATTTATTTCTTTTGAAGAAGAAAAAGAAGCATTGTTTTTACAAGCTAATCGTTTTGGTTGGGATTTTGAGAAACTAGAACGCGAAGGCAAAGTGTTGTTCTTATTTTTCAAGCCCCACCAAATAACAAAAGTTATTGAAGAAGGAGGGGGTCCTTTGCGTGATGCTCTACTAAAAATAGGTGCAAAGCGAGTAGTAGTTGATTCTATTACTGCTTATGGATTACTTTTTCCAGACAAATATAAACGCAGAGATAGTGTACTGGAATTCCTTTTTTCTCTAAAAAAATGGAAGGTTACTTCTTTATTACTTTCAGAGGATTCGCCAAAAAATACTGAATCAGCTGAAGGGAGTATTGGTTTTATTTCTGACGGAATAATTGCTTTGTATTATAACCATGATGATGAGAAAGGAGTTAGGGTTCATGCCCTCGAAGTTTTAAAAATGCGTGCGACGAAACACACTAGCAAAGTTTGTGCGATTAATTTTGAAAAAAATGGCGCACGTGTTTATTCTGATGTAGAAGTTTTTTAATTCGCGAGTAATTTTCTAATAAATTACAAAATTTTTTCAATGCTTGCAACGGAAAGTGAAGAGTAATCATAAACCTTGTCAAAAAACTGTTTGATTAATTCTAATTTTGTAGTATTATTTTTGATTGTTAAAATAATTCCTGTTTTTCCTTCTAATCCCAATCGATTAACAAAAAT
>CAYLWD010000046.1:0-5754 GCA_964387305.1 uncultured archaeon | reverse complement strand
ATGGTTAACACTAAGGTAATAAGTATGAAATTCAAGAGAATAAAGCAAATCTCAAAAGGGTGGAGTTCTTATATTTGGCTTTGTAAAATCAAAGCAAAAAATGAAAACAATAAATTATGCGTGCTAAAAGAAGTTAGGGAAAAGTCTCCGAGAAAAAATCTTGCGGAGCGCGAAGGTTTTTACCTAAAAAAAGCGAACACACTCAACGTTGGCCCAAAACTTTTTTTGAATGACAAAAAAAATAATTGTATTTTGATGGAGTACATTGAAGGGCCAAGATTATTTGATTGGATAATGAGTACTAAAGTAATTCGCAAAAATGATTTATACTATTTCATTAAAGAACTCTACAAGCAATTACAAAAACTTGATGAATTGCACATTAGCCATAACCAATTACAAGTTGGAAAAAATATTCTTGTTTCAACTCGTAAAGGAAAAACTTTTCCAGTAATAATTGATTTCGAGAAAGCAACTACAAAAGAAAAAACAAAAAACATTGGACAAATTGAAAGCTTTTTATTCTACAATCCGAATGGAGCGGTTGCGAAAAGGGTTAGGGAAATTTTACAAATTAATTTATGAAATTAATTTTAAAAAAAATTAGTTTCTTTTTGTTTCTTCAACTGGCTCAACAACTTTTCCAAAGAACAAAAACAAGCCAGTTTCTTTTTCTTTTATAATAAAATAAAATGGATGGTCAACAAAGAATTCTTTTTGTTCAGTTGGGCCAGCACTGGTCATGTCCATAACAACTGCAGTTGCTGCAGCAGCTATTGTTCCTTCTTCATCAACAAGAACAAAAGTCTGATGAATTATTGCACTAATAACTAAATCTTCGGGGCTCATCTTAGAAAAATCAGCGGAACCAGAAAAAGGAGCATTCATTCCAAGCTCTTTAAACTTTTCAACTAAACCATATTTTGTTTCAAAACCAAAACGAGGAAGCTTCAAAGAAACTTCATTCCTAGAGAAAGAATTTGAAAGAGAATTTATCTCTTCAAGAGAAGGAAACTCAGAATAAAAGTTATCTTGTGGCAACAAAACCAACATAGAAAGCTTATCACCCTTGTAAGGCAGCTCAACCAACTTAAAATTTTCATTTTCAGAATAATTAAAAGAATCCTCCTTTCTCATCATATTAACTTTAACATTCTTAGAAGAAGAAACCTTGAAATCTTCTTCTTGAGTTAACTCTTTATCAAACTCATCTAACCAAGAACCCTTAAAATAAATAGCATTAGTTAAAACAAGACGAGTATATGTGTTAATAGCTCCTTTAGGAATCAAATCTTTTATTCTATCATGTGTCTGATCTTCAACCCAAGCATTAATTGTTTTTCTTGAACCTTCAGTGTCATTCACATAATCCAATTCAACTATTGCACCATAATAATGATTTTTTATTGTTTCCAAATAAGAATCAACGAAAGAAAAACCTTCCTGAGGCCAAATGGAATTAACTATTTTTAATTCATAATTTTCATTTTTTTCATTTAATTTATTATAAACACCTGCAAAAGAAGCTCTTCTTTCAACATCATTTTCCTGTAAATACAAAACATCCCTCATTTCCTGGGCAGTCTGGCCTGTAGCACCTTCATAAGTCATTGCTAAAGCAGTCTGAATACTAATTGGTGACAGAAAAGTATTTTTTCCCTCATAAATTTTTTCAA
Organism: uncultured archaeon; assembly: GCA_964387305.1. Classification (GTDB taxonomy): domain Archaea; phylum Iainarchaeota; class Iainarchaeia; order Iainarchaeales; family JAAZKV01; genus CAYLWD01. The sequence goes on along the minus strand of CAYLWD010000046.1, from coordinate 4,078 downwards.
ACAATTCAAGTGCAAATTGATTAGTGCCAAGGGAAAGCCCTTCAACAGTTTCAATTGTTGCACCACTATCATCCAACGGAGCAGATGCAAGCGGAACTAAAATAGTTGCATTTTCAAGAGCAGAATTATTATTAGGAATATCCCCAACTGGATTCATGTTAGAAATTAATGCAACTGCCGCAACAAAAAGCACTAGTACTACAACCAATGTTACTGCTAAATATTTTTTTTCCATACAGTTAATATAATCTTTCAAGTTTAAAATGGTTTCGAAATAGTTCTGGAAAAAACGAAATTAAACTAAACTTAATTTTTGAAATTGAATTATTATTCATTCAAATTTCAATCAAAAAAAATCAAATCTTAAATCTTCTATCAATTTCTATTATTAGTAAGTCACAAATAGTTTTCATTGATTCCATTTGCTGGATTATACGCATTTTTTCCATTTCAATTTCGCCCACAGCTTCGTAGGATTCAATTGCGTCCTTGAACATGCTTCTATCAACGTAAGCATAAGGATACGAATCCATTTTTTTTGCTACGCGTTCAACAACAGCGCCGAGCCAAATATTCAAACCCTTTTTTACGGGCCCCTTAATTGTTTTACCATCATCAAGGTGAGTTCTCAATTTTCTTGTTATAGTTGCGCGAGGAAAAGGAAGTTTTTCTTCAGTAGTAGTTAGTGGTCCAACTTTTAGTTTAGCACTATCCTCAATTTTATTAATCACTGAATCACATTCGCCCTTAATTTTGTGTATGGTTGTAATTAATTCTTCCCTTTCTTGGTTAATTCCTTGAATGTTTTCGTAAGGTCCAATTGATTCTTTCAACATTTCGTAATTAACAAACGTGTATGGCTTTGAATTCATTTTGTCTGCAATTCTTTCAATCATTTTTGCAACCCAAAGATTCATTTCGTCTTTTACAGTACCCTTAATTTGTTTTCCCGGAGTAATATTTTTTCTTACAAGTTTAGTAATAGTTGCACGAGGAAAAGGAAGTTTTTTTTCATCACCAATTAGTTCACCTGACTCTCCACTATCTTCTGAAACAACGGCACCCTCTTTATCGCCATTAACATTTTCTTCAACTTCATCTTCTTCAGCGTCATCATTATCTTCTTCGTCATCCTCAAAAAGATCATCATCTTCTTCATCCACTTTCTTGGATTCCTCTTCTTTTTTAATTAAAGTTTTGTCAACACGCTCAGAATCAGTCATACGAAAAACCTCACACACATATTAAAAATTGATAAAAAATATTTCCAACAACAGTAATTTAAAGGCATGCATTGAGGAAAAAATAGAGACAAAATTGGTAATTAATCCAAAAAAAAGAGGTTAGCTCACTATTGCAGCGAACATAAAAGCAATGCTTGTTATGAAAAGAACCGCAATCATTATCATTTGTTGTGAATCAAGTTTAGAAAAATTTGTAACCAAAATAAATGCTCCAATAAACAAAGTAAGTGCTCCGAGTGCTAAAGAAAAATAAGAGAACATTAAATTGCTTTTCCTATACTTATGCACCTTCACTTCTTCTAAGCCCAACTCAGTTTGAGAAACCCTAGTATTAATTGAGTCAAGTGCAAGCTTAACCATTTGGGTTCTCCTATCAGCAGCATTAATTAAATCATTAACACGATTTTCAAAAGAACCAAATTTTCCAACTATTTGCCCCTCAACAGAAGCCAATTCTTTTTTTGCAACCTCACTAACTTGCCCTCTTTGAGATTCTTCCACTCTGCGCAATTCTGTTTTAACATACTCTGTCAAATCTTTTTTTTCTTCATCAACTTCTTCCTTAATAAGCGAACCAATTTCTCGTTTCAAAACAGTAAAAGTATCTGCCTCTGCAATAAGCATTAAGCGTTTTGATTGTTCCTCAGTAACTCCCAAGTCCCGAAGAGCCTTCATTATGCTTTCGCGTGATTCCCCCGCTTGAACCATGCGTTGAATAACTTTAATTATTGATTCATCGTTTGCCATTTACAACACCAAAAACATCCCAAAATTCAAACTAAAAAAATTATTCTATTGTAACCTCTTGACTAGCTTTTCTCGGCACCCCACCAACAATTACTGAAAATTCAATACTTGTTTTACCAGACTTAATTGGAGTAAAGGTTGAATATAAAGGTTTACACTCCCCTTGGGCAAGCGAAAAATTATAAGGATAAAAATCTCCACTAAAGTAAGTAGAATCAAATGTTTGTTCAACTACAATGTTTTGTAAAGAAATATTAGAAATATTACAAGCAGTTAAAACAGCAACTTCTGAAACATTAAGTTTCAAATTTAAAGGTATTTGAACAGTTAATTCAATCGGATTAATATTCTCTCCAGTAATTTCGAAGGGTTGCTTCAAACTTGGATTAAAAGGAGCACTTACTTCAACAATATATTTCAAATTATCAGAAATAGGAAATTGTTTTTCAAAAGAATAAGAATCGTGGGCATTAACATCAAAAACACCATATCGAGAAACATTCTTATCAAAAAAAACAGTTACCAAAACATTTCTTATGGGATGGTTGGATTTATTAAAAACATCAAATTTTATTGTTGCCCCTGAATTTTTCACAGAGATTTCAGAATTCTTTAGTTCAAGAACTTGATAAAAAACAGTCCAATAAAAGATAATTCCCAATATGAAAAGTACAATTACAAAAAAAAAGCCGTAAACAAATTTTCTGGAAATATACTTTTGAAAATCAAATTCCATAAAAAAAATCACTTAACCAAATTTCAAAAAAAACTTAAATAAAAATTAAAAAATTATTTTACTTCAACAATAACCTCGAAAAATTGAGAGAGTTGCTCAGAAAGTTCTTGATTTGCGGATAAAAAAAATGCTACTGAAGAGTTTTTCCGCAAAATTTTATTCAAACTACTTACAAATTTCAAAATAGTTTTGCTATTATGAAACAAAAGTAAAGCATCAAGTGAATCAAAAATAAAACAAGTCTTTTTGTTCAATTCAATCAAATTAATTATTTTTATTTGAACATCAGAAAGGCTTCTCAAAGAATCAACAAAAAAAACTTTTTCAGTATCTTTAAGTAGGGTCAGATTTCTTGAAACACAATCAAGTAAAAAGATTTTTGAAACATCAACGTTGGAATTAACAAGCGAATTTAACATCGACTTGTAATTAGTCGAAGCAAGCACTATAGTTGGAGAAAATCCTTTAGCAAATGCAAGTTTACACAACTGCGCATCAATTGCACGGTTCTTAGAAGCATCACACAATACAATAGATTGAAAATTCCATTCCTCAGGCAACTGTTTTTCTATCTGCATTCCAAAAAGTTTTTCTTCAGAAAGCAATTCTTCTAATTGCCCAAAACGCTTTAGTGCTTCATCAGCATCAAATTGTAATTTTTTTTCAACATTTGCTTGTATTTCAAGAGAAGCCCCTGATTTTTCTTGAGAAACTTGTGCAATATCCATACAAAGATTGTGAATTAAGAGGTATTTAAACATCACTTAATTACTCCAATGAATAAAGTTAGTTTATTAAATAAGAAAGCTTCTAATTAGCCTTGGATAGGAAAGTGCTTTTCGCATGTGGCCAACTAAAAAAAATAAGGGAATTTCTCAAAATGCTTCTGAAAGCATTGAAAAAAAAGAACCCGCTCAAAAAGAAATAATTGAGAAAAATGAGGAACTTGAAAATACTCAAGAAAAAATTCAAGTAAATTCAACGAGTCCACCCGTTGTTTCTCAAAAAGAAGAAAACATGTTCATGTTCAAAGATGCGCCCCCATGGGTTAAAAGAGAAAAAAAAGAAACTTATTTTGATGAGAAAAAAAATTTTTCTGAAGAACCAAAAGAAAAAAGTGAGGAACTCAAAGCATTAGAAAACGCTTTTAAGTTTGAAGAAAAAAGTGAAAAAAAACCTGGAGAAACAAATGCTGAAGAAAAACCTAAATGGAAACTTGCTGAAGAAAATGATTTAACAAAAAAATTTGGCAAAGATGAAAAAAACCAATCACCATTTGAAGAAAAGATTATTAACTCTCCTGAACAAGAAAAGAAAATACTCGAAAAAAAAGAAGAAATAATTGCAAACC
>CAYLWD010000045.1:0-6087 GCA_964387305.1 uncultured archaeon | reverse complement strand
CTATAAACAAAATAGGGACTCTTCCTTGTAATTCAACAGGAACTTTGTAGGAATCATAAAGGTTCAAAACAAAGTCAATATTTTTGTTTATTTCAATATAAGTTACATTTAAATCAGAGTATTTTTGGCTGATTGTTTCAACGTAGGTTCTTGCTGTTACACAATGAGGGCAACCGTCTCCGTAAACAAAAATTGCATCAATTTCCTCAGCATAAACATTTCCAGAGAATAAAAGGCACAAAACCAATATTCCAAAAATATTAAATTTTAAAGTATTCATTTTAATATTCACCACTCAAATATTATGAATAGTTATCCATAATTTTAATTTTATCCATAAATCTATTTAAACTTTATCTTTTCAATAATTTTTTGAAAAGTTTTTTCATATTCAGGATTTATTTTAACAACGGGTTTCATTTGTATTGTTGAATCAACAAAATCTTTGCGATATGGAATTTTTCCCAAGATTGTTATTTTTTTGTTTTTTGCAAAATTTTCTATTTTTTTATAAAATTTTTTATCTAAATCAAATTTATTTATTATAATTCCGTGTTTTATTTTGAAGTGCTCTGCTAAATACAAGACTCTTTTTAGATCATGTAGTGCTGACGGGGTTGGTTCGGTTACAGCTACTATATAATCAGTCCCGGTTAAAGACGCTATTACAGGGCACCCAATTCCGGCAGCAGAGTCTATTAAAATAGTTTTTGCTTTTAGTTTTTTGTTCAATTCTTCGGTTTGTTTTCTTACTTCTGCAACAACTTCTCCTGATGCTAGTTCTCCAAGTTTTAATTCCGACGAAATCAAATTAACTCCATAATTTTTTCCAATATATATTTTACCGATTTCTTTTTTTGTTTCACTTATTGCGTTTTCTGGACATGAAACTATGCACGCTTTACACCCAATACAAATATCTTTTACAAATGCGGGGTATTTTTCTTTTACAAAAACTATTGCATTTTGTTTACAAACTGTAGCGCATTTACCACATTTTGTGCATTTTTTAAAATCCCATTTTGGAATTAATTGTTCTACTTTAGTATAAGGTTTTCTTTTTATTGAAAGTAATAAGTGGTCGTTTGGACACTCCGCATCGGCATCAACGAGCAGAGTTTGCCCTTTTTTTGCAAATTCTATTGCGAGCGAGGTTGCAACCATCGACTTACCCGTCCCTCCTTTTCCGCCAGTTATTGCTATTTTCATATTTTGTGCTCCTCACAAATGTCTTCTTGGCCTGCCATTTTTATTTTTTTATTCACCCACACGTCAAATATTTTTTTTACTGTGGGGGCTTGATTTACATAAACTTGTATTTCTAATTCTTTGCATAAATCTAGTGCTCTTGGACCAAGACTTTTACACAATAGAATAGTTGCGCCATTTTTTTTCATTAATTCTGGGGGTAAGCCTATTCCACCCATGTGTTCGCTAGTGTTATTAATTATTTTTATTATTTTTCCTTTTTCATCAAGAAAAGTATATGTTTGGCATCTTCCGAAGTGTTCTGCAACAGTTTCGTTTAGTCCTTTTTTTCCGTTTGTTGGAATTACTATCATTTTTGTCATCCCCTTATTGTATTTTGTTAAGTTTGTTTTCTAAAAAGTCTTGTAAAACTTTTTTTACAGTTCCTTTTCCTTGGAAGACTTCAATTTTAAATTGCTTAAATACATCAAGCGCTCTTGGACCAATATTACTTGATATTACCGCATTTACTTCTTTTGCTATTACTGTTTGTGCAACTGTAACTCCTGCGCCTCTTAATTGGGTTGCATTAATATTGTCGATGGATTCTATTACTGAAATTTTTTTCCCATTAATTTCAACGATTATGAAAAATGGGCATCTCCCAAAAACATCGCTTACTAAGTCATCTAAGCTTTTTCCATTTGAACTGATTGCTATCCTCATTTTATTCACCTCTTGTTAATGGTATATTACATTTAGGACATTTAATTGTAGCACACGGAACCCCTCTTTCGTGTTTTATTTTGAACCCGCATTTTGGGCAAACACAATCTCCAATAGGACCTTTTCCTTTAGCTTCAGAAAACTTTTCTTTAAATTTTCCTTGTCTTTGCCAACCAAAACCTTTTCCAAAACCAATTTTTGAAAAAATGTCTTTTGGTTTAAAATAATTTGTAGTAGTATCATGGCTCTTAATTTGGATTGCGACATATTCTAATGAATCTATTTTATTCAAAAGTTCTTCTCTTAATTTATCAGATATTTTTGTGGCTTCTTTTAGTTCTAATTTTGGAGGAAGTTTAATTTCAATATTTGCGGTTATTACTGCTCCTTTTTTTTGAGTCATTATATTTGAGAGGGTTATTTTTTGTTGCGTGATAATTTCTTTTATTTTTTGTTCTATTTTTTCGTCTGCTGATTTGTCCAGCAATGAATCAGTAGCTTCTCGGCCTAAACTAACAGCCTCTTTGATAATATATATTCCTATAAACAACGTTAATAGAGAATCTGAATAAATGAATATTGGGGTTAAAAATAATCCTAAAAATATTGCAATCGATGTTATTACGTCTACTCTTGAATGGACTCCGTCTGTTATTAAAGATAAGGATTGTTCTTTTTCACCATAATACATTTTTGCTCTTGCCATAATTTCATTAATAATTGCTGAAAAAGCCATTACTCCCAAAGCAAGGTAGTTTAATTGGGTTAATTGTGGACTAAGAAAACTTTGGTATGCTTCATACAATACCCAAATTCCTGTTAAAAACAAAATTACTGTTATCATTAATCCTGCTAGTACTTCGAATTTGTAGTGCCCGTAAGGATGTTCTTTGTCTGCAGGTTTTTTTCCAAGGGTTATTCCAATAAAACTTAATCCTGAAGATACCACATCAGTAGCAGAATGTAGTCCTTCGGAGAAAACCGCGGAACTCTTGCTAATTAAACCAACAGCTATTTTAAAAAAAGCTAAAATAATATTTGCGAGTATTGCAATTAATGCTACTTTTCCACTATCCATATTATTCACGAATTAATTTTAGTACAAAAAAATTTTTACTTATACTTGTATTTAATTTCTATTTTTCTTGAAGTGCCCCAAATTTTTTATTTTCAATTCTTATTGCTTTTCCTTTGATTATTGCTTCTGCAGTTTTTTTTCTTGCAGTTGAAAGCATTCTATAAAAAGTTGGTTGGGATATGTGCATTTTTTTTGCAGCTTTTGTTTGTTCTAATCCTTCAATATCTTTTAGTCGTAGTGCTTCTACTTCTTCAAAAGAAAGAACAACTTCTTCAAGCATCCTTAGGGGTACTCCTGCGGGCTTAAAGTAAGTTGTTCCTGGTTCGAAGTTAATTCGTCTTGGTATTCTTGGTCTAACCACAAATTCACCTAATTTACTATCTAGTTATTTATTTTTTTGGCTAAGCTCCTTAATAGTTTTATCTATTTCTTCTCTTTGAGCTTTTAGGTTACTTAAAATTTCTTTTTTAGTTGGTTCTTGGTTTGTTTGAATCATTTCTTGTGGTGTTGTCCAACCGCTTCCAAATCCTCTGCGTGCACCAAAGCCTCTTCCAAATCCTCGTCCTGAGAATCTTCCAAAGCATTGATTCATGTATCCTGGAGTATTGTTTCCTACACAATAACCCATTCCTCTTCCAGTCATTGCTCCAGCTCCTGCTGGGCCTGTTCTATCTCCTCTTGGCATATCATTACCTCCTTTTTTAATTTAATTTTTTTTGTAAGTTTAATTTACTTACATCTTCCTTTTTTTCTTCCTGTTTTTGGTCCTTTTCCTTCAGGTCCTGTTCTATCTCTATTTGGCATATTATTACCTCCTTTAATTTATTTGTTTTGAATACTTATCCATAACATAATGAATAATTATTCATAACTGTTTTTAAAGGTATCGAATGAGATAAAAGAAGTGAAAAAGTTTTTGAAAAAAATTGCTACCCTTAAGCAGCTGATGATTTTTTCCTTTTCTTTTTGAGTCTTAGCCTCTTACTATTGCATTTCCTGCATTTATGAGGTTTTCCAGTGCCACTCTTGTTAATAGAATTACAGTGTTGGCACACGTAGACATTCTTAAAGCGTCTTTCTATTGATTCGGGAATATTAGCCATATGTTTATCACTTTTGATTTAATACAAAAAGTTGCAAGAATATCTTTATAAACTATGCCTCATTGCCTTGTTTTATGGCTTCCTCAAAAGGATTTTTGGTTTTATTAATTTTTTTAATACTCTCAATAACTCTTCTATTTGGTTGCACGGATACGAGTAACTATACTTGGGATAATGATACTTTCCAATACGTTAAGAATGATTCTGCAAATAATTCTGATTCTAAGGATTCCAATTTTCAGAGTACCCCACAAATTTCAATTGATTCTAATTTTGATTCTAATGCTCTATTAATTGCTTCTTGGAACCTGCAAATATTTGGGCCCTCAAAAGCATCTAGTCCTACACTACTAAATTATTATGCTGAAAAAATTTCTGAATACGATATTATTGTTATTCAAGAGATTCGTGACTCGGCTCAAGAAGCTTTCCCAAAACTCTGTGCATTATTACCTGAATACGATTGTATTGTTAGTTCTCGTGCGGGTAGGAGTTCTTCAAAAGAACAATACGGAATTATTTTCAAGGGAGTAGAATTAGTTTCAACAAAAGATTATTCTCCAGTAGAACAAGTTTTTTTCGAACGCCCCCCTTTTGAAGCAACTTTTAAAAAAAATGGTTGGGTATTTACTCTAATAACAATTCACACTAAACCAGATGATGTTAATAATGAATTAACTCTTGTTGAAGAAAAATTGAAACCCCGTGAAGATGAAGAAATAATTTTGCTCGGCGACTTGAACGCTGATTGTGATTATTACGATGCTAATGCTGAAACACAATTTGATTCTAGTTTTGTTTGGGCTATTCCTGATGATGTTGATACTACTGTTTCGAAAACGAATTGTGCTTATGATAGAATAATTTTTTCTAATTCAGTTCAAGACAATTTCCTTGGTTACGGTATAATGAGTGACGTTAATTTAGAACACTCCGACCATTACTTAGTGTTCGGTGCGTTTAGTACGAATTGATTCTTTAAATATTATTTCTTTTAGTATCTATTTTATTTCTTCTATCTTGTAAGGAGTTTGTTGGTACACACAATAATTCAACCAATTACAAAAAGTTAGGTTCGCGTGTGCCCGCCAATTTAGAGCAGGTTCTTTGGTTGAATCGTTTTCAGGAAAATAATTTTTTGGTAAATCAATATTCAATCCATTTGCTTTGTCCCTATTATATTCTCTTTTGAGTGTATTCCCATCGTACTCGGAGTGTCCTGTAACAAAAACTTGTTTCCCGTCTCTAGTTGCAATTAAATGTACTCCCGTTTCTTTTGATTCAGCAAGTATTTCTAATTCTTTTATTTTCAGTATTTCTTCTTTCCTAACCTCAGTGTGCCTTGATTGGGGTACAAAGAATTCTTCATCAAAACCTCTAAGCAATTTTACATTCTTTTTTGTTGTGTGATGCAAGAATATTCCAAAAATTTTTTCTTTTAAATGATATTTTTTTATTCCGTAATGATAATACAAACCAGCTTGTGCGCCCCAACAAATATGTATTGTTGATGTAACATTGTGCTTACTCCAATCCATTACTTGTTTTAGTTCTTCCCAATAATCTACTTGCTCGAAATCGAGGTGTTCTACGGGTGCGCCCGTAATAACTAGTCCATCAAATTTTTTGTTTTTTATTTCTTCGAACGTTTTGTAAAAAGTTCCTATGTGGTCTTTTGAAGTGTTTTTGCTTTCATGTGTTTTTGGATGTAGTAAAGTTATTTCTATTTGTAGTGGAGTATTTCCAAGTAATCTTAACAATTGGCTCTCGGTAGTAATTTTGTCCGGCATTAAATTCATTATTGCTATTTCTAGTGGCCTAATGTCTTGTGTGTGCGCCCTTGTTTGTTTCATTACAAAGATGTTCTCCGATTCTAGTGTCTTTACCGCGGGTAATTTATCAGGGATATTTATTGGCATTAACTCACCTTAAAAAATATTCTAAAATTGTATTTATATTACATGGTACAACAATGATTTCTTTTATTAACCC
>CAYLWD010000044.1:0-6276 GCA_964387305.1 uncultured archaeon | reverse complement strand
CCTGAAGTTATTCAACGCGCACTAGAAAAAGCTAATTGTAATATAAGTGAAATTGATTTGATTGCATTCTCTCAAGGGCCCGGAATCGGTAATGCATTAAGGGTAGGAGCAATTACTGCGAGACAACTTGCTTTATTGAATAAAAAGAAATTAATTGGAGTAAATCATTGTGTTGCTCACGTAGAGATTGGAAGAAAACTATGCAAAGCAAAGGACCCGGTTCTTTTGTATGCTAGCGGAGCAAACACACAAATAATTTGTTACGAGAATGGTTACTATAGAGTGTTTGGGGAAACACTCGACACTGGAATAGGAAACTTTTTGGATTCATTCGGAAGAAAACTAGGAATGGGTTTCCCCGCAGGGCCGAAGCTTGACGCAATGTATTTCCAAGGAAAAGAGTATATTGAATTACCTTATACTGTAAAAGGAATGGACTTGGCTTTCTCTGGCTTATTAACTTCGGCTGAACACAAAATACCCTTAATAAAAAAAAGAGAAATAAAAAAAGAAGACTTAGTTTATTCTGCTTTGCATAATGCTTTCGCAATGCTCACAGAAGTTACTGAACGAGCGCTTGCCCACACCGAAAAAAAAGAAGTTATTTTGGGCGGGGGAGTTGGTTGTTCGAAAGCACTACAAGGAATGGTTAGAACAATGTGCGAAGAACGCGGAGCGAAACTATTTGTTCCACCCAATTCAGTAATGGTTGATAATGCAGGAATGATTGGTTGGTTAGGAATTGTGATGAACAAAGCAAAGCACGAAACGAAAGTAAAGAACTCAATAATAATGCCAAAACAAAGAACTGATGATGTAAAGGTTGATTGGATATAACACTAATTCTTGGACAACTCTTCACCAGCAAGAAGGTTGCAAAATGGTTTTAAATTAAAAAATCCAATTGCATTTATGCATTCAAAAAGCCCTGTTTCAAGTTCTTCAACGAGCACTCAAAACCTTTTAAAATCTACTTGTGTATATGATGATATAGGTGGTTATATGTACACAACAGTTAGGGTTGCGGAATCAACTAGAGCAAAACTAGAACTCTTAAAGGAATACAAAAGAGAAAGCCTTGATGACGTGCTAAACAAACTATTAGCCTTAGTTCCTGACGGGGATAATGAAGGAAAATATTCAGACGAATTCAAAGCAGGATTATTGGAATCTCTTGCTGAATCAAAGAGTGGAAGAAAAATTTCTCACGAACAATTAAAGAAAGAACTTGGTTTGTAAAGGCGATGCGTGTGTGGAAGATTTTTTACACAAAAAAATCAAGGAAAGATATCTTGTGCTTAGATAAGGATGCAGTTGCTCAAATACTAAAGAAACTTGAAAACGCAACACAAAAACCAAATACAAGCTTTGAAAAAATTACTGGCTTCAATTACCACAAACTTAGAGCAGGCGATTATCGAGCAATAGTTGTATTAGATTTCAAAGAACAAATAATAGAAGTGCGTAGAGTTGGGCACAGAAAAAAAATATATAAAAATATGAAGAATTAATGGTAAAAACTATTTTCGTACTAAACGGGATTGCACCAAAACCGCTTTATAAACCAGAAAAGAAAGTAAGTATAGTTGGCTTGTTTAAAGGATTTCATGCTAATGGTTAGAGTGGTTTGGCCCTCTCTTTACTGCTCTAACCAATTATATTTTTTTATTCTTTCAATCAGATTTTTTTATTCTTTTTTTCTTACAATTAATTATTTTTAATTTCAAGCAAAATCAGTCAAATCTTTTTCTACTCTATTAAAAAAGTGGTACACTGGCAACCCAGTTAAATAGAAAAGTATCCCAAAAACAATTAAGGGTAATTCAATTCCAACTAATTTTATTGTTCCCCAAAATTGGGTTAAGAACATAAAAAGACAAAAGAGTGCAGAAAGAACTGCTAAAACAGGTAGTTTACCAATATTTATTGGAGAACGAAAGCCCCCCTCTTTTTGGTGTTTATCAAACCGAACAACAATAAGCGCCAAGTTAATAAAAAAGAACATTAAGAAAACGCCCATTGTTGTTAGGGAACCGAGGCTCTCTAACCCCCCAAAAAAAGCAAGAACTAGGGTTATAATAGCCCCAACAATAATCGCATTAAATGGAGTGCTGGTTCGGTCATCTATTTTTGATAAGAATTTAGGAAAATATTTTTCCGCAGCAAAAGCATAAATGAATCTACTTTGTGTCACAAGAAGAACAAGCATTGTACTCGCGGTTGCACAAAGCGCAAATATAGTCATCCAAAAACCAAAGCCCGGCCCTACGACACTCTCTCCAACAAGAGAAAGGGGGCCCATATCAAGCGGAACATTAGGGTTCGCTGCACTAGCTAGTTGCGCAGCAGGAACAGCACTAACCGCAATAATAGAAACCAAAACATAAATTATTGTTGAAAGAACAAGAGCAATAAGTAAAGCTTTTGCAACATTCTTTTTTGCGCCCTTAATTTCTTCAGAAATATTTACTATATCCTCGAACCCTAAATACGCAAAGAAAATTAGTGCAGCTGCAGAAAAAATTGGGGTAATAAGCGCTAAACCTTGTTCCCCATTAATTCCAACAAGTATATCCACCGAACCAATTTTGGGTAACCCAAATACAATTAGAATAATTAATCCAACTAAAGAAATTACAGTAAAAATTGTATTCAAAATTGCGCTTTTTTGTATTCCTAAAAAATTTACTATTGAAAGCAAAGCAATTATTGTAACTACTACAATAACTGCAAACGGAAATTCAACTCCAAAAAAAGTGAGTGAAGAAATATTAAAAAAAAACTTGAAGTAAGTTGCAAATCCCCAAGCAACTGCCGCAGGAGAAAGAAGCGTTGAAACAAGAGCAATATACCCAACAAAAAAAGCCAGTGTCCTACTTTTGAAGGCTTCGCGCATGAAAACAATTTCAGCCCCCTCTTTAGGAAATCTAGAAGATAATTCAGCATAAGAGAAAGCACTTAATCCAGCAATTATTGCTGCAACGAGGAAAGAAAGCCAAAGAGCGGGTCCAGAGATTCCTGCCGCAACACCAATAAGCGCATAAATTCCTGCACCAACAATTATTCCCACACCATAAATAGTTGCTTGAAATAATGAGAGGCTCCGTTCTAGTTTAGCCATAAAAGTCCACAACCATAATTAAATTTTTGTTTTATTTCTTTTTTATCCTATGCCGCTTTAACACACCGCGGGAATGTTTCGGTTTAATGTGAATAGTTCCAGCGCGTGAATGAGTTGAACGTTTAATTGGGTAATAGTGCTTGTGGGGAAAGAAAATTGATTGAAGAAAACCTTGCCCATAAGTTGCTTCACGGAAGTACCTCGTTTTATTAAAAACCAGAACCATGAAGAAAAGCAATAACCCAAAAATAATGATGTTCCAAGGGAATGGAACTAAATTAACTTCAGGGTCAAGATAAACATAAATGCTTACAGCAATAAAAAAAACCAATAACATTTCTAGGAGAACTAAAACAACTATTTGTCTATTTGCCCCCTTAATTTTGCTTTTGGTAGTTTCAAAAATAATATCAGAAAAGTTTTTGTGCACGTACAAAATTAGGGGATTGCGTTTAGCAATATAATAATACCCAATTAATAGTAAAACAATGAAACAAAAAATCCAAGTTACGGTTTGGAACAAAGCAAAATCATAAGAAATTGGGAAAATTGTTTCAACTCCTGATAAGAGTCTAACCAAGTAACCAAGTTGCATTACTAAAAGAATTATTAATGTAAGTTCCTCGAATAAGAAAAAAATGCATTTATTTCTTGAAAGCATTCAAAGAGAAGGAACAAAGGAGTAAATAAAGGTTTTGAATACAAAAAAATATTCAAAAACTGATTACAAAAAAAACTTATTTGAATCCGAATTGTGAATCAATTTCTTTCGCGCTTTTTTTTAGTTGCAAAAATATTCTGTCAATGTCTTCCTCGATTTCTTCGATTGTTCTTTGCATTGAATTGCTTCTCGCAGAATAATATTTTCCGTGCTTCTCAATGAGTCCTGAATACAAAAGTTTGTTCAAGTGATTAATTGTTGAACCACGACTCATTCCAATGCGTTCTGCTAGTGTAGTACTTGAAAGAGCTTCTCCGCGTTCAGTTGCAATTACTAGTGCTTTGAATATTGCCGCAGCATTCTTGTCCTTATCAATTGGTTCAAAGAAACCAAGTGAAGAACAAATCCACGCGAGTTGGTGTTCAAAATCAGAATTCAATGGTTTCTCTACTCGCCTAATAACTACTTTGAATTGCCCCCTCCTTGTGTTGATGTGCCTAACAGGGGCACGCATTATCGGTAACTCATTACTAGAAGGAGGAGCATGAAAAACAACGGGAAAATTTAATTTCTTTTTTGACTCATTCCTCAAAGAACCCTGAGCCGAATTAATTTTAACCCTAAACATAACTATCCTTTAAGGGAAAACATTTAAAAGGATTTTGACTAAGAAATAGCTGTATTGTTTATACAGTTTAGACAAAACAGTGATTTTTATGGGTTTGGAAGAGGAAAAGGCTTCAAAAGAAGGCATTCAGAAAGAAAAAATTAGCCCCCCTATTCAGGAAGAGATTATTGGTGAACAAAAACAACCAGAACCCAAAGAAAAGCCACAAAAGGGAACAAAAAAAGGACTTTTTGGCTTCGGAAAGGAAAAAAAAGGCGCACTAAGGGAAGAAAAGAGTACAGAAAAAGAATCTGAGTTGACGGATGCGCTCAAGAGATTACAAGCAGAATTTGAGAATTATATTAAAAGGAGTCAAAAAGAAAATTCAGAACAAAGAATTTATGCTAACGCAAAACTCGTAGAAGATTTGTTACCAGTATTAGACGCACTAGAACAAGGAATTATACATAACAAAGAGTTTGTTGCAATTTACGAACAATTAATTGGAATATTAAAGAAAAATGGTTTAGAAAAAATTAGTATAAAAGAAGGACAAGCATTCGAACACGACGAAATGGATTGCTTAATGCAAGAAGAAAATGAGAAAATAAAAGAGGGGAATGTTTGCAAAATATTATTATCGGGATACAAATTAAATGGAAAAATTTTGAGACACGCGAAAGTTAGTGTTGCAGGAAAAATAAATGAAAATAAAACAGAAGAAAATGAAAACAATGAAGAAAAATAAAAAAAATTATTTTTAGCAGTTTTGTAAAAAATTGGAGGATGGTTTAAATGAGTAAAGTAATTGGAATAGACCTCGGCACGTCTAACTCTGCCGCAGCTGTATTAGAAGGAGGAAAACCAAAAATAATTCCTTCAGCAGAAGGAAACACTGTTTACGGGAAAGCATTTCCTAGCGTAGTTGCATTCACAAAAGACGGTAAGCTTTTAGTTGGAGAACCCGCGAGGAGACAAGCAGTTAGTAATCCAGAAGGAACTATTACTAAAGCAAAAAGAAAAATGGGTACTGATTATAAGTACAAAGCAAATGGAAAAGATTATTCACCTCAACAAATATCTGCATTCATCCTCCAAAAAATTAAGAAAGATGCTGAATCATTTTTAGGCGACAAAGTAGAGAAAGCAGTTATTACTGTACCCGCTTACTTTGATGATAATCAAAGACAAGCAACTAAAGATGCTGGACAAATTGCTGGATTAGAAGTAATTAGAATAATTAACGAACCAACCGCAGCATCACTGGCTTATGGTTTGGACAAGAAAGCTAAGGACGCAAAAATAATGGTATTCGATTTAGGTGGAGGAACCCTTGACGTAACAATAATGGAAATGGGTGACGGAGTATTCGAAGTAAAATCAACTTCAGGGGATACACAACTAGGCGGAACAGACATGGACCAAATTATTGTTGACTACTTGGTTGAAGAATTCAAGAAACAATCAGGAGTAGATTTGAAGAAAGACTCAATTGCAATGCAAAGATTAATTGAGGCAGCAGAGAAAGCAAAAATCGAGTTAAGTACAGTAGTTGAAACCGACATTAATTTGCCTTATATTACTGCTGACTCAACTGGACCAAAACACTTTACAATGAAAATGAATCGTTCAGCACTAGAAAAATTAATTGAACCAATAATTAAGCGATGCGAGAAACCAATTACCCAAGCAATTGCTGATGCTAAATTAACTCCGGCAGATATTAGTAAAGTAATCTTGGTTGGCGGACCAACAAGAATGCCAGTAGTGCAAGAATTCGTAAAAAAAATTGTTGGAGTAGAACCAGAAAGAGGAGTAGACCCAATGGAGTGCGTAGCAATGGGTGCAGCAATCCAAGCAGGAGTACTATCAGGAGAAGTAAAGGAT
>CAYLWD010000043.1:0-6352 GCA_964387305.1 uncultured archaeon | reverse complement strand
TCACTATTAGGAATGTTTTTTCTTCTGGAGCAAGAAATAGAATCCCTAAAATAAAAACTACTGCAACAACGGCTAAAACAAAGGCAAACTTGTATTCGTGCTCTTTTATGCTCTCCCAAGCGAGAGAAATTAAAAAAAGTGCAAAAAAAATGTTAAAAATAAGGAATAATGCAAAAACAAAAAGATAAAGTAAGACTGGACGTTTTACAAATTCAAAAATGCCCCCCGTATACTTTGCAACAAACCAAACGAACCTTCTTTTTTGAATATCATAAATAAAAGAAATTAAATGAACAAAAAAGAACATTGCAATTGAAAAAAGAAATAATGGGGAAAACAAAACAGCAAGATAATTAGTGGGCAAACTTAATACCCCTGATTCTGAAAAAAGGCTAATTGGATAAGTTCCAAAAATGAGAAATCCAAAAAATATTATAACTGCTTTTCTTACTCTGGAAGAAAAACTAGGAATTAAACCCTCAGCATTCAACATTCTGAGTGCAGCAAAAAAAGCAATTATACAAGATTGAACGTAAAAAACTAAAAGTATTTCAAACAAAGTTATTCTTGAAAATATAGCTATAAATAAAAACAAAATATTTGAAATAAGGAGAAATACTGCTGGGGGATCAAAATTCTTTATTGAAAATAAATCAATAATATTTTTCATGGGTGGGCTAAAAATTGGATAGCTAGATTCCTTTTTCATGAATTTATTTAAACCAGAACAGGTTAATTAATGTTCTGGAGAATAAATGTAATATGGAAAAAAAACTAAAAAACTTTCAAAAACTTGCCCAGGAAAGAATTTGGCGTTTATTAGAGTTAGCGCAAAAGGATGAGGTGAGAGCAAAACAGTACCTTGCACTTGCAGTAAAGATTGCAAAGAAAGCTAATTGCGGTTTACCCCCAGAAGTAAAAAAACAATTTTGTAGGAATTGTTATTCGATTGCATTGGTTCAGAGGAAAGAAAAACCTTTTCTTGTGGTTGAGTGTGTAGAGTGTGGGAAAGAAAAAAAATATTCTCTAGAAGAAAAAAGTAAAGGTGCTAGAGGGGAACAAAAAACTGAAAAAAGGGCTTCAAAAAGTGGGAAGAAGAAAAAGAGAACAAATAAAAAGGACTAAATCTTAATGTAACCAAGAGGAAATGATTTTTATGAACAAGAAAGGACAAGGTGCTTTAGAGTACTTACTGATAATTAGTGCAGCAGTTATTGTTGCAGTAATAGTAATCGCATTGATGCTAGGAATAACCCAAGAAGGTTCAGGCGCTGCTGATGATGCTGATATTGGCGGAACACTGGATGAAGCAAACTCTTTGAAATTATGCATAGCTGATTGCTCGGCGTTGAATGGGACATTATATACTACCCCGCCAGCCACTATAACGAGTGATTGCTCTGAAGCTATTCCAAAATATGCAAACACTTGCTGTAAGCTTTTCCCAAAGATTTGTTCTAATAATAAGCCAAGCTGATTAGGAAAGAAAATCTTATTTTCCAAGCCCCAGCGGTGCTTTTTTAAAGGTTTTCAAGAGGATTCTTGTTAGTACTAGCGTACTATTTTTTGGATTCTTGGAAAAGTTAATCCAAATATACACTGTTAAAGTGTGGTGATTGAATGGGAATATATGATGTACAAGCAACTTTCTTAATAGAAGAAGCTGCAAAGAAATTAGGACAAGAAATAGAACAACCAAAATTTGTTGAATATGCTAAAACAGGAGCACACAGAGAAAGAGCGCCTAGTAGGGAAGATTGGTTTAGTGTTAGGTTAGCTAGTATACTTTATAGGACATACAAATCAGGCGTAGTTGGAACAGAAAGACTTAGAACTTATTATGGTGGAAAAAAGAATCGAGGAGTAAAACCAGAACACCAATACAAGGCCAGTGGAAAAGTAATTAGGGTTTGTTTACAAAAACTAGAAGAAAAAGGTTATTTAGAGAAAGCAAAACCAAAGGGAAGAAAAATAACTGCAAAAGGAACAAAATTCCTTAACGAGGTTAGCAAAATTGCTGAACAAAACTTCAAAGCAGGGGTTTACACTAAACACTTAAAAGTAATTAAAGAAGATGCTAAGAAAAAAGAAGTTGAAAAAATATTGAGGGGACAAGAACACCACGGAAAAGACAAGGACAAAAAGAAAGACGAAAAAAAGAAACCAAAAAAGAAGGACGGTGAAGAATAATGGCTAGTAGGAGAGACAAGGATTTTAAGGATTACCAAATTAGTGAAA
Organism: uncultured archaeon; assembly: GCA_964387305.1. Classification (GTDB taxonomy): domain Archaea; phylum Iainarchaeota; class Iainarchaeia; order Iainarchaeales; family JAAZKV01; genus CAYLWD01. The sequence goes on along the minus strand of CAYLWD010000043.1, from coordinate 4,114 downwards.
GAAAAAAAATTGGTTCAGGATTAACTAATGCCCCTGTTTGGTTAATGCAAAAAGCTGGGAAACGGCTTTGGAATGCTAGACAAAAAAGAACTTGGAAAAACATTGATTTGAGGGGACGATTCGAAGCACACAAAACAAAACAAGCAAAGAGAGTAATAAAGAAATGTAATCACACTTTCAAAAAAACTGAGGGAAAAAAGAAAAAGTAAATTTGTAAAGAGGGGATTTTTATATGGCTAAAGAATTCAAAGAAAAAACAATTACTGTAAATTTGAGATACGCTTTCACAAAGCCAGAAACAAAGAGAGCAAGAGCATCAATGCAAATAGTAAAAAAAGCTGTTGAAAAAGAAACAAGGAAAAAGAATTTGAAAATAAGCAACGGCGTTAATGAATTACTTTGGAGCCGCGGATTAAAAAAATCTTTAAGAAAAATTACTGTAAAAATAATTGCGGAAAAGGATTCAACAAAAGTAATGCTTCCAAACGAAAAGGTTCAAGTTAAGACTGAAAAGAAAGAAACAAAAACTGGTGAAAAAAAGGGCGAAGCAACTAAGGAAAAGAAAGACACTAAAAGCGAAAAGAAAACTGTTGAAGAAAAGGAAAAGAAAGTTGAAGCAACAGAAAAAAAAGTTGAAATAAAAAAAGAAAGTCCTGTTGAAAAAGCACCAGTAAAAGAAGTTGAATAACTGAGTTTTATGAACGTAACAAGGCTCAGAGTTTTGGGCTCGAGCTACGCGGGTTTGTTTTTAGTAACAAATGACAGTATTTGCTTCGCTCCAAAAAACATTGATTCTATTGCTGAAAAAAAAATTAGAGAAACACTTGATGTAAAACTAATTAAAGCAAGCATATATGATAGTGCATTACTTGCAATATTTGCTAAAATGAATAACAGAGTATTAGTGTTGCCCAAAAGTATAGCCAAAAAAGAACTAGAAGTTTTTGAAAAAGAAATTAAAGTAAAATTGCTGAGCACAGAACAAGCAATTGGAAACCTACTTGAATTAAATGATCACGGAGCACTAGTTTCAAAAAGCGTAACAGAAAAAGTAATTAAAGAATTAGAATCATTGAAATTAAGTGTAAAACCTTGTAATATTGCTGGAATAGAAACGACTGGTTCCTCAACACTTGCAACAAGCAAGGGCTTTGTAATGAATCAAAATGCGAGTAAAGAAGACGCTGGGCTGGCAAAAAAAGTTTTCAAGGTTGAAGGGGGATTTGGTACCGCAAATACGGGGGATGTTTATTTAAGAAATTCTATTATTGCGAATGCAAAAGGAATAGTTGCAGGAGATTTAACGACAGGATTTGAACTTAATAGAATAGAAGAAGCTTTGGAGGGATAAGAATGGAAAAAGAATTTACTGAACAACAAATAATGCAAAATATTAAGCACGAAGAACAATTACTAAAAGGACACTATGAGTTAATGGAAAAACTAAGGGGGCTGTTGCTTGAAGCAAACACTACAATTGAAACTTTAGAAGAATTACAAAAAAACAATGAAAAAGTATTGTTCGGGGTGGGCTCGGGAGTTCTTATTGAAGCAGAAGCAAAGCAATTAAAGACGTGTAAAAGAGCAATTGCTGAAGGGACTTTTGCTGAAGAGAATATTGATGAAGCAATAAAACATCTAAAAGAAAGACAAGAAAAAATAAAATTACAATTACAAGCAGGAGAAAAAAAACTCGCAGAAATTAATACAAACTTATCGATGTGGGTACAAATAGCTAATGCAATTAGGGAACAAAAAAAGAAACAAATTAGTATAAGTAAGTAACTAGAATAGTTAACTATAACAAAAATAATCTAAAACTGAGTGTGGTTTAAAGTGTTTGGGTTCTTGAAAGAAAAGTTAAGTGGATTTACTGATAAATTAAAAGGAAAAGTGCTTGGACAAAAAGAAGAAAAAATTGAAGAACCAATTGAAGAAAAACCAGTTGAAGAAGAAAAACAAAACGAACCAAACAAAAAAGTTTCAGAAGAACCAACTGAAGTTTCCAAAGAAGAAAAAATAAAAGAAACTCCTAAAGAAGAAAAAATAGAAGAAGCACCTAAAGAAGAACCAAAAGAAAAAGAAACACCAATTGTTGGACAAATTGAGGTTAATGATGAAGGAAAAAAACTAGAACAAGAATTATTCTCTGAAATAGAAGAAGAAATAAAGCGCGAAGATGAAGAAAAACTAAAACAAACTAAAAGCAAGGAAACAATCCCAATTACTAAAGAAACTCAACCAAAAAAAATGGTTGAAGAAGAACCAAGTGCAGAAGAATATAGTGCGGTTGAAAAAGAAGAGGTTAGAAAAACAATTGAAGAAGAGCCTGAAAAAAATGAAGCAACTATTGAAGAAAACAAAGAACCCCTTCTTGAAGAAAAAAAACCAATAAGTGCACCCACTGAGAAGGTTGAACTAAAACACGTTTATGATGATAAAAGGGAACTAAAAGCAAAAGTAGGAATGGGTTCAAAAATAGGCGGATTCTTATTTGGCGGAGTAGAAATAAAAGAAAAAGAAATAGAAGCACTACTATTTGAATTAGAATTGAGTTTAATTGAATCTGATGTTGAACAAGACGCAGCAAAAGAACTAGTACAAAAAATTAAACAAAAAATTATTGGACAAAAAGTGTCTAGCAAAAACCTTGACGAATTCTTAAAAGAAAAAATAAAAGAAATATTAGAAGAAATGATGAGTGTAGAAAAAATAGATTTATTAGAAAGAATAAAAAACTCAAACCGCCCATTCAAAATACTTATATTAGGGCCCAACGGAGCAGGAAAGACTACTAGTATTGCGAAACTAACTAGGTTCTTTCAAAAAAACAACTTAAGCGTAATAGTGGCTGCCGGAGACACTTTCAGAGCAGCAGCAATTGACCAATTGGAGATACACACAAAAGCACTAGGGGTAAGGCTAGTAAAACACCAATATGGTGCGGACCCGGCAGCAGTTGCTTTCGATGCAATCAAAGCAGCAGAAGCAAACAAAATTGATGTAATAATTATTGATACTGCAGGAAGACAAGAAACAAACAAGAACCTCATGGAAGAATTAAGAAAAATAATGAGAGTGTGTGGAGAGTGCTTCAAAATTTATGTTGGAGAAGCTTACGCAGGACAAGGGTTACTAGAACAAGCAAGGGACTTTGATGAAGCAGCACAAGGAATTGATGGATTTATTCTAACAAAAATTGATGCGGATGCAAAAGGCGGAACAACCATTTCTTTGCTCTACAAAATGAAGAAACCAGTACTATTTGTAGGAACCGGACAAGGGTATGATGACTTCCAAGTATTTGAATCGAGGTTCATTCTAGATAGAATAATTTAATATTAAATTAATTTCAAATAAGCTAATTATTTTATTTTATTTGTTCCACGCAAAGCAGAGATTCGCTCATTTATTGGCGGATGAGTGGCAAACCACGAAGCCATGAATATTTTTCGTCCTTTTAGTGGGTTAGAAATGTACAAATGAGCAGTTGCTTTATTAGCTACTTCTAAGGGTTCATTATCTTTAGCAATAACTTCTAGAGCAGACGCTAATCCATTTGGGTTTCGAGTAATTTCTATTGCAGAAGCATCAGCAACAAATTCTCTTTTACGAGAAATTGATAAAGTAATGAGCTTTGCAATTATTGGGGTAAGGATTGCTAGAACAATCGAAATAATAATTACTACAATAATTAAGCCCCCGCTTTTTGAATTAGAATTGTTTCTTACTCCGCCAAAAATAAACATCCTCAAAAAGAAATCAGACATTAGAACTGTTATTCCAACTAAAACTGTTGCCATAGTCATTGTACGAACATCATAATTTTTAATGTGGCTTAACTCGTGAGCAATTACTCCTTGGAGTTGTTCCCTATTCAATCTAGTAAGACAACCAATTGTAACACAAACAACTGCGTGCTGTGGGTCGCGTCCAGTAGCAAACGCATTAATTGCAGTATCATTAATAATAAATACGCGGGGTTTTGGTAAGCCAGAAGCAATGCACAATTCTTCAACAATATTGTATAATTGTTTATACTTGCTCGGGTCAGCTTCTTTTGCACCAGAAATCTTAGTAACAATCGAATCAGAATAATAGTAAGAAGCTATTG
>CAYLWD010000042.1:0-6516 GCA_964387305.1 uncultured archaeon | reverse complement strand
ATTTTGATTTAATGTGTTCAGGTTTTTCTGCTATAGAAAATTTTTCTTCAAAAACCTTGTCGTCAAAAATAACTTCTTTTGAATCTTTTATTTTGTCGGCTTTTACTTCAACATATTTGTCAATTCCGGAAGCAACTCCGGGTAATCCGTACTCAACAAAATGTTCTCCAAAAAGAAGTACTTTAGCATACCCTTTTCCACTCACTGCAACCATAAAAATCATTCTCCAAAGTTTAATAATAAAAATTATCCAATAGTGGTTTTTATTGCTTCAAAGCCCTTTGCTTGAATTGCTTGTGCAACTTTTTCTTGTAGTTCTTTTCCGGGAGTCAATGCAATCATTAGTCCTCCGCGCCCAGTTCCTGTAAGTTTTGCTCCAAATGCCCCTGCTGAAAGCGAAACATCAATTAGAGTTTCTAATTCTTCACAAGAAACATTTATTTTTCTTAAAAGTTCTTGATTTTCATTCATCAACGAACCAATTTTTTTCAAATCATAATCATTTAACGCTTTTTTTGCGTCCTCAACAAGAATAATATATTTATCAAAAACTTTTTGAATTTCTTCAGGGTTTTCATCTTTTAATTTTTTTACATCCCCAACAACTTCCTTGGTTAATGATGTTTTACCCGTATTTCCAATTACAATTTCTATAGGAGCTTTTATTTTCATTACTTGAATAAGATTTTCTCCACCAGAAAGATTTTTTTTGAATAAAAGTAATCCCCCATAAACTGCTGCAGTATTATCTATTCCGGAAGGAGTGCCTGAACCCGCAGTTTCGCCTTCGAAAGCAGCTCGATTTATTTGTTCTTTACTCCAACCAAGTTTGAATTCATCATTAATTGCAAAAGCAATTGATGCAGCACACGCAGCACTTGCTCCAACACCAGAAGCACAAACAAGGTCTCCTTCAAGAGTAATTCTTACTCCGTCTTTAATTTGCATGAATTCAATTATTCTAGAAATTAGTGCAGAGTATTCTCCTTTTTTTGTTTCCTTATAGCTGGGTGTCGCTGGGCGATTATCAATTAATTCATAACCAATTAAATCTGCACGCTCAACTCTAGCAATAGTTGTTTGTCCTAGAGCACAAGGAATCCCTTCAAGTCCATAAACAACAAAGTGTTCACCAAAAAGAATTGTTTTACCAAAACCCTTTCCTACTCCCATAAAAAAACCTTTTTAGAATTCAAAACTTCGGCACAAATTTTGTCCCGTAATGAATTACTCCTTTCTCTCCGCTTTTATAAAATTTTCTAAAAACTGCTTCGACACCCATTCCAATTTTCAAGTCCTCGTATTTGCAATCAGAAACTTGTGCTTCTATTCTTGCTCCTTCTTCTAAATCAATTACTGCAACATTATAAGGGGTCTGACTCTCAAAGGCTTCTGGTCCAGAGTGTATTTGAGTAAATGCAACTATTTTTCCTTTACCAGAAAAATCTATTTCAGTAAAATCAAGGTTCCCACAAGGGCACAAACCTTTTTTTTCAAAATAAGTCGCATTACATTTAGTGCACTTATATCCGCGTAACTTATACCTATCATTGTAATTCCGCCACCTTAGTACTGCACTTTCTTGAAACATTATTTCACCCTCTTGAATACGTGTACGCATGCAGTTGCACCACTTCCGCCAACGTTGTGAGTTACCCCTATTTTTGCGTTAGGAACTTGTCTTCCTTTTGCTTCACCGCGTAATTGGGTTGTTGCTTCGATTGCTTGTTTTATTCCTGTAGCACCAACGGGGTGCCCACATGCTTTTAGTCCACCTGAAGTATTTATTGGGTGCTTCGAATCAAAGTAAGTTTCTTTATTAGCGTAGAGTTTGTTTGCTTCTCCTTCTTTAGCAAAACCAAGTGCTTCTACTGCAAACACTTCGGCTATAGAAAAACAATCGTGGACTTCAGCAAAATTAACATCCCTCACAGAAATGTCTGCTTGTTTGTATGCTCTTTCTCTTGCAACAAAACCAGCTTCTAATCTTGTTAGACTTTTTCTTCTAGACAAAGACAATGAATCATTGGCTAATCCTGAACCAGTAATAAAAACTTCTGCCCCTAATCTTTTTGCAACTTCCTCAGAAGCAATTATCATTGAAGCTGCTCCATCCGTTATTGGTGAACAATCAAACAAAGTTAGTGGTTCCGAAACCATTGTTGAATTGAGTACAGTTTCTTTAGTAATTTCGTTTTGGAATTGTGCGTAAGAATTTCTTGCACCATGAAAATGATTTTTTACAGAAACTTCTGCTAACAAATCTCTTGTAAGTGCAGGATATTTGTGCATGTAAGCGTTTGCTAGTAAAGCGTATAGTGCTGGGAAAGTTAATCCATTGAATCCTTCTAGCTCTTCGTCGCCCGCACCCATTAGTGCTGTAGTTACTTGTTCAGTAGAAACATCAGTCATTTTTTCTACACCCGAAACCATTACAATATCAGCAAGCCCTGCTTCAATTGATTGAATTCCTTGGTGTAATGCTAGCGAACCAGAAGCACAAGCCCCCTCTACTCTCAAAGAAGGTTTATCTATATTCAAATTCTCTGCAGCTATTGCACCAATATGTAATTGTCCTGAAAGAGAATCACCACACATATTTCCGGTGTAGAGAGCATCAATTTGTTGTGGAGTTATTTTCGCATCATTAAGTGCTTTGAGTTGCGCGTCAAGCAATAATTCCCTCAAGCCCTTGTCCCAAATTTCACCGAACTTGGTTATTCCGATTCCTAGTACCCCAACTTTCATTTTTTCACCTAGTGTATTAACTCCATGTGCTTTACATACTTTGGATAACTCAAATATTCTTTTCTCGCAATGTAATCATTCACTTTCCTTGCTCGTTTTTGTGCTTGAGTTATTTTGTCTGTTACTGTAAAAATAAATGAGTCCGAACCAGAACCAGAACCATAACTTGTTACAAGAATTTTTTCTCCTGGTTTCGCAACATCAAGAACAGCTGCTAAACCCAAAATTGATGAACCCGAATAAGTGTTCCCAATTTTTGTTACAACTAATCCTGTAGATATTTGTTCTTTAGTCACTCCAAATATTTTTGCTACCCTCAAAGGGAATTTTCCATTAGGCATGTGGAAAACAACGTGGGCAAAATCAGTTATTTTTGCATTATTTTTTTCTAACATTAATTTTGTTGCACCAATTACGTGCTTAAAGTAAGCTGGTTCTCCAGTAAATCTTCCCGCATGAGAAGGATATGGTTGTAATGCTCTCCTCCAAAAATCAGGAGTATCTGTAGTAAATGAACATGTTCCGTCAAGAGTAGCAACTGATTCTTTGTTAGACCCAATAATAAAAGCTGCTCCGCCTGCTGCTGCAGAATATTCGAGTGCATTACCTGGTTCTGCTTGGGAAGTATCAGCACCAATACTCAAACCGTATTTAATCATTTTAGAATCAACTAACCCGGCATTTATTTGGATTGTTCCCGAACCCGCTTTGCAAGCAAATTGCGTGTCGAGTGCAGTGTAATTATTTCCAATATCAAGTGCTTCCCCAACTATTGATGAAGTTGGTTTTACTGCATAAGGGTGTGACTCAGAACCGACGTACACTGCGCCAATTTCTTTTCTATTAATTTTTTCTCTTGCAAGAGCATCTCGTGCAGCATGAACCGCAATAGTACAAGCATCCTCATCTTTTCCGGGAACACTTTTTTCTGTTAAACCCAAACCATTCATTATGCTTTTAGCGTCAGCATCATTTACTTCAGCAATTGTTTCTGCCTTGATTCTGTATTTTGGAATATAACTTCCCCAACCAATTATTCCTGCCATAATTATCACTTAATCGAAACTAGTTATTAATTCTATTTTTCTCTCAGTTCTTTCAAAATACTTTCTGCTTTTAATTGATTAATTTCTTTTGCTTCAATCATTTTTTGTGAAACAATATTTATTTCTTCTCCAGTTGCGCCTGCTTGTGCAGCAATATTTTTTGCGTGCAACTTCATGTGTCCTGCTTGGATTCCACTAGTCGCTAGTGCACGTAGAGCAGCAAAATTTTGTGCTAAACCCACTGAAGCAATTATTCTTGCTAGTTCTTGCGCTGTTTTTACTCCAAGAATTTTTAATGAAATTTGTGCTAATGGATGAACCTTTGTTGCACCACCAACTAAACCTAATGCTAAGGGCAATTCTATTTCCCCAACCAAATCCCCGTTCTTATTTTTGTAATATTTTGTTAGAGTATTGTAGGGGTGTCCAAATGCTGCGAAAGAATGTGCCCCTGATTCTATTGCTCTGAAATCATTTCCTGTAGCAATAACTACTGAATCAATTCCATTCATTATTCCTTTGTTGTTTGTGGTTGCTCTGAATTGAGTTGCCCTCGCAAATTCGAAAGCATCAAGAATGTATTCAACAACATCTTCTCCCTTGAATTCTCCTTTAGTACTTTCGCCTAATTTTTCTTTAGTCCAAACTGTTTTTGCTCTCGCTTTTCTGTAAACTGCAAGGTTAGATAAAATTTTTAGTCTCGCTTCTCCGCTAGTTATTTCTTCTAATTTTGGTGCAAGTTTTTCGCACATCGAATTTACTGCATTTGCTCCCATCGCATCTCGAACATCAACGAGTAAATGAACTACAACCATTTCTCCTCTTGGAGTTGAAAGCAATTCGCAAGTTAAATCTCGTGGCCCTCCGCCAAATTTAACTAAAATTGGGTCGATAGTAGTTGCATATTCGAGTAAAGATTTTTTATTTTCAAGAATTTTTTTCAATGCATCTTTTGAATTACTAACTTTAACTAATTGTATTTGTCCAATCATTATTGGTTCGTCCGAATCGGTTGTAAAACCATTAGAAAGTTTTGCAGCATTACTAGCAGCAGCAACTACACTCGGTTCTTCTAAAGCAAATGGAATAATATAATCTTTTCCGTCAATGTTAAAGTTCGTTGCAATTCCTAAAGGTAAAGGGAATGTACCTATTACGTTCTCAATCATTCTGTCAGCAATCTCAAATTTTAGTGAACCCTCTTTTTGTAGTAAAGCAAGTTCTTCTTGGGTTAAAGAAAATTCTTTTGCAAGAATTTCTTGTCGCTCTGTAATAGATTTTTTGTAATAACCTGAAAAATTTTCTGGATTCATTTCAAATCTTCCTCTCTGTGAATCTCTAAAGGTTCGTTCAATCAAAAACCACGCCGTTCTGAGTAAGTTCCAGTTAAAAAGCTTTAAAATGGGTTGGGTTTTCTAGGATTTACTTTGCGGTAAATACATATCCTGCATCGATTGCTGAAGGAATTGTTTTTATTGTATCAGTTAGAATGTTGTTTGAAGGACAATTGAGGGGTTGTAATCCGTTAATGCAGGCTGCAACACTCCAGTCAGATTCATCCCTTTGTAACATAAATTCAACTTTTCCTTCCGAATTAGTCAAACCAAAAAACCCTGTATTTTCCGGCACGACTCTGAATAAGTGTATTCTCTTGTTGGGCATCGGATTTTGTGAGCTGTCCACAAGTTTTATAGTGATTTTTGCTGTTTCAGGGGTTTGTGTCATTATTAATCTTACCTGCGAACTCTGAAGCACAACCAGCCCTTTTCCAGCTTCTTCTTTTAATGCGACAACATAAAAATAATCTTGTCCTTCTGTTTTTGTTTCCTTTAGCGTTATTTCGTATTGTTCTTCTTCGCCAGGCCGAAGTTCAATGCTGTCATAAGCCCCCGTCTCGAGTAATATTTGATTTTCCTCAAAATATTGGTAAATTTTAATGCAATTTGATTTTCCGCCACACCCGTGCCCACTGTCAACATTTACTGTTTGGCTTCCAGTATTTTTTACTTTCACTCTAAGCCTATAATTTCCTTCTTGGTTATTTGGTGGGAGAGTAACAATAGCCTCGGTTTTACTAATATTGTAAACTGTTGTGTGTGTTTTATATGATGGAAGGTAACCAAGTACATTCAAAAACTCAAGCTCAATTTCGGTTGTGTACACTGTCTCTTTTTCACACTTATAACAATTAGTGTTCTTGTTGTCATACCCTGGCATTGGCCAAATTATTGAGTCCATTGAATTGTAAGGAGCAACATCTTTTGCAACAAAGATTTCACCTGCCTCATTTGCTCCAACAACATCAATCTTTCTCGGATTACTATTATCAAGATCTGTAATTATTGTTGAGAGCCCATGATATTTACGGGACCCTCCAAAAAAATCCAAAAGTTTTCTGGGAGTCTGAATCACTTTTTTAATAGTTAAATCAGAACCCACCACAAGAAGATCTCCGTAAGCATCCCATGTTAGCATATCAATTCCGCTGTCGCCCTGAATGTCTCCAATAGTAAGGTAGTTGGGATAAATTGTGGCGTAGTCGCACCCAAAAAGCCCACAGATATAAGGAGATTTATTGTTTATTTTTCCACTATCCGTCAGACTTAGTTTCTCCATATTGTATCCTATAGTATACAACTCCCCAACATTGTCAATAAGCACTATTTCTTTTTTTCCAGAAATTTCTCTCACAGAAGGTATTTTCAAGCCAGAATCCCGCCAA
>CAYLWD010000041.1:0-6836 GCA_964387305.1 uncultured archaeon | reverse complement strand
AATATTCCTAGACAATTTGATTCAGAGGACACTGCTAACGCATTTAATATTCTTAGTAGAGCAGATATTTTTAATGGTAGAATATTTAATCGCCAACATTATGGTTTCTTGAAGTACTCAATTGCTTTATCTACTTTCGGGGTTAGTCTCTCGCGGAGCAAAGATTACCATGGCTGGTTGCCTTTTCAATTCCCAACATTGCTTTCTTCTTTATCAGCGTCAAGTGGTAAACGCAAAATAAGAAAAAGTTTGGGTTTAAAGTTAGCAAAAAAATTGCATTGTTCTTCTAATCAAGCGATTAGTGATTTGCCGTTGCTTCAACAACTAGCAAAAGATGATTCTTGTGCAATTAATTTCACTGCTTTTTTTGAACTCGAGGATGATGAGCTAGCATTTCTTTTAAATACTAAGGCTGATTCAAAAAAAGTTGGGACGATAATTAAAGAATCACAAGCTTTACAAAAAAAGATTATTTTGGAAAAGCTCCACGGAAAACAAGTAACACTTTTTGGATAACTAATCATAAATTTTTGAGTTCTTTACAACAAAGTTCTCTATTTTTTCTACAATAAATTTTCTTTTAATAAAAATTATTGCAACTAATATGGCTAATACTCCAAGAATGATTTGTCCTTCTTCTGTTTTTAAAAAATAATCAACTACTTTACTTAAATCAACAGTCGCTGCTATTTGTGTCCACACAGCATAACGGAATTGTATTTTGTTTGCGCTTTTGTACCCTTTCCAAGTAACTACTTGCCTTGTACCTTTAGAAGAAATTGTTGCGTTTGGTTCTATTGTTTCAGTAATTTCAGAATTTGGGGGCAATTCAAAGATTACTCTTGTGTACTCTGGGATAACCCATAATCCTGAACCATAAAAATAATCAACGTCCAAAAAAGTTGCTTTTAATTCGAATTCTATTTTTCTGCTAGTTTCTTTTATTTTTGCCATTAATGGTTCTTTTAGTGAGTAGCTTAATTCCAAAAAAGTTTGTTCTCCTTCGCTGTAAGAAAGCTTTATTGAGCTAGCATATTTTTTTCCGATGTGTGGCTCGAATCTTGAATCAATTATTTTCCATTTATCTAAGTCTGAACCATAATCTATGCTTTTTGTTCTTAGTGCGCTTTTGTCCGCCTCATCAATGAACGCAAAATAAAATCTTTCTTCAACAAGAGTGTTCCCATCAGCATCAATTTTTATTGTAATGTCGTGGTTGCTTACATTATAAGCGTGGCTTGTTCCTGCAAAAAACAATATAGTTAGTAGAATTAAAAAAATTGTGACCTTTTTCATTTTAATCAACAAGTATTATTGAAGCGTTCAGCCTTAAAAAACCTGCTTTCTCCTCAGTTTTTTACTAATTAATCATTAATTTAGTGTTAATTTTGTCTTAAATAGATTTTTCTTGAATCAAAAAACAATTTTTACTAACTTTGAATAGTGAAAAAATTTAGGCTAATGCTTATTAATCACTTCGCCCTATTATAAATTAGTATTCTAAAATGAGGGTAATCCTTTTGTTGGAGTATTCTATTTTGAGTGGGTTTTATGGTTGACATACAGTATTTCGGGCACTCTTTTTTTAAGTTGAGTTGTCCTTCTTCAGTTGTTCTTTTTGACCCTATATTTGATTCAACAAAAACGGATTTGAAAAGAAATTGTTCGATTCCAATTAAATCGTCTGACTTAAAAAATATTTCAGTAATTCTAATTACTAACGAAACCCCTGAACATTTTGATGCAAAAGCAGTTCAAGAAATTGCTTTAAAGAATAATGCGGTAGTTGTTGCACACGATGCATTATTGAATAAATTAACCCTTCCTCGTCATTTGAAATCGTCTCTTGCTCAAAATAATATTGTTAATTTGCGTGGAGTAAAAATAAAATCAGTTTCAGCGCATTACCCAAAAAGTTTTTTTCCAACTGGCTATGTTCTTGATTTTGATGGTAAAAGAGTTTATCACTCTGGAGTAACTTCTTTGTTCGAATCTTTCCCAGAAAAAAATATTAATTTAGCGCTCTTACCAATTGGTGGGAAAATAACTATGGATATTACTGATGCTGTGCGTGCAACCAAAATAATTAAGCCTGATTTTGTTGTACCAATGCAGTACAATACTTTTGACCAACTCAAAGCGGATCCACGTGACTTCAAAGAACGCATACTGAAAAGCATTCTTAGAACCAAACCCCTAATTCTTACACCTGGACAAAAAGCAAGAATCTAATCGCCCAATAAAAATCTATAAATTTAATTGCTTGATAGAACTCTATAAATTTAATTGTCCAATAGAAACCTATAAATTCTACTTCTTTCCTTTCTTGAACCATGATTGAAGTATTATTTTTGGTTCTAATCCTGATAATTTTAGTTGTCTTTTTAGTAATCTATTCTCCGGTTAGAGACCAAATACAAGCAGCTCTTTTTGAGCGAAAAATTTCTATGCTCAAAGCCCAGCTCGATTTAACTGAAAAAAAGTTTTTGCAAAGAAAAATTTCGAAAGAAGTTTATGATTCTTTATATGAAAGACTTGAATCAGAATTAATGCAATACAATTTTGAGTTATTCAAGTTAAGGGAAGGAAAACATATTTCTGTTGAAGGAAAAGTTGCTCAATTATTAGAAAAAGTTGGTGCTCCGAGCAATAGACAAAAATCAAAAATTAATTCTTTGACTCGCGATTCCGAATACTTGAAGAACGAAATAAAGCAACTAAAAGGAAGATTGATGAAGCGCCAAATAAAGGAAAAAGTTTATTCTAAATTAGTTGCTGAAAAAGAATTAAGTTTAGTTCAAAAAGAATCAGAGATAATTCAAGTAATTAAAGAATCTAATTCTAAGAAATAATTTAATGAAACTTCAATAGTAAAATTAGTAATTATTAATCAAAGTAAAATTGTATCAAAATCTCTTGCTGCAATTGTTTCCTTGAACTCTTTTTTTGCTTCTTTAAGGATTGTTTCTTCCTCATTTTTTCTTGCACTAAAATGCATCAAGATTAGTTTCTTTACCCCCGCTTTTTTTGCAATTTGAGCTGCTTGCTTTGCGGTTGAATGCATTGATTCTTTTGCTCTCTCACTTTGTTCTTCAATAAAAGTTGCTTCATGAATTAGTATGTTTGCACCTTTAGCATTCCCAATACTTTCTTTTACTGGTAATGTATCCGAAACATAAACAATTTTTCTACCTTTTCTTCCTTTCGAATAATCCATTACATCTTTTTGAGTAAATGTTTTTGTTCCAACTTTTATTTTTTCTCCAGCAACAAGTTTCGCGTACAACGGCCCGGCAGGAATTCCAAGTGCCTCCGCTTTTTTTCTATTAAATTCTCCCTTTTTATCATTCTCTTGGAATACAAAACCAAAGCAAGGGATTTCGTGGTTTAGTGGAAATGCTTTTACTTCAAATAAGTCTTCTTCTAACACAATTCCTTTTTTTAATTCCTTAAATTCTATTGTAAAACTAGGATAAATAACTTCTTTCATTATTTTTAGGATTTTTTCTTTACCCCCTTTCGGAGAAAAAATAACTAATTTTTCTTGTCTTTGGTTTAGCGTCATCGTTGCTATCCAACCAAACAATCCTAGGAAATGGTCTGCGTGTAAATGTGAAATGAAAATGTATTCTATTTTCATCATTGAGTGTTCTGAGTGCATTAATTGTCTTTGGGTTCCTTCTGGGCAATCAAATAGAATAGTTTTCCCTCTAATGTTGAGTACTGCTGACGCAAAGTTCCTGTCTTTTTGTGGAACGCTACCAGAAGTTCCTAAAAAAGTTAATTTTATGGGTTCCATATTATCACATGTAAAAGCCGTTGCTTCAATAAAATCCTTTGCTTTGTTTCAAGATTATCGACTCAAAAGCTTTTTTAAGCCTTTATAGTTAAATTCAATTAGTGTTTTCCTTTATGGCTCGAAAAGTTTTAAAAAAATCAAAACAAAAAAAAGCTTCTATTCAAAAGAAGTCTTTTATTATTGGAAAAAAAATTGTTTCTTCTCCGAAACAAAAAATTGTTGTTGCTCGTCCAAAACTTTCTGATTACAATAACACTTCACAAATTCCTGTTTCTAAAGCGATTCTTGAACAAGTAATCGGACAAGATGATAGTGTTAAAATTATTCGAAAAGCAGCTACACAAAAACGTAATGTACTTTTAGTTGGAATTCCCGGCACTGGAAAATCAATGCTAGCACAAGCAATGGCAGAAATTCTTCCAATACAAGAACTCAAAGATGTTTTAATTTATCCTAATGAAGAAGATTCAAATAATCCAAAAGTAGTTGAAGTAAAAGCTGGTGAAGGAAAAAAAATTCTTGAACAACAAAAACTAGAATCAAAAAAAGCCGAGGACTCTATGCGAATGATTTCTTTTTTGCTTCCGATTGGTTGGATGCTTATTGCAGGGGTTTTGTGGCAATTAGGATGGTATTCTGATATTATTTTTGCTGCGCTTTTATTGATTGGAGCATTAATGATTGTTGGGACAACAATTGGTGGGCAAATGCGTTCACGAGAATCAGGGGGCGTGCCAAAATTATTAATTAATAATTTTGGAAAAAAAATGGCTCCTTTTTTTGACGGTACTGGTTCTAGAGCGGGTGCTTTACTTGGGGATGTAAGACATGATCCACTGCAGTCGTCAATTGACGAAGATTCATTCGTTGTTTGTCTAAATGGTTTTTGGAAAGAAATTTCTTATGGTAAGCTTTGGAATAAAATGTCAAAGAAATATCCTGATTTGGTTGAGAAACATGAGAAAGGATATGAAGCAATGGTTTTGCCTAAAAAAGAAATGGTTTATGTTCTTGGACTGAAAGATGAAAAAATAATTCCTTCAAGAATTTATTCATTGAATAGAAGACCTTACGCTGGCGAAGTTGTTGAACTTTCTATTGGAGGAAAAAAAGCTACTTTTACTCCTGAACACAAAATAATTACAAAAAAAGGCGATAAGAATGCAGATAAAGTTTCTGAAAAAGATTTTTTATTTAAGCTGTCTACCACAAAAGCCACTCCATAATTTTTTTTTCTAATTGCTTTTTGAGTTAAACAAAATCCTATTTTTTTCACCGGCAAAGAACCTCCAAAGTGGTTATAAAGTACAGAAAAATAATTTTGTAATGGAATCAAAAATTCTTGTTTCTGAACAAGATATAATCAATACTTATTCACAAAAAGACAAATTTTCTTGTCAAAAATATTTTGAATATAAAAAAATTGTTCAAGATAATCCAACAATTGGTTACAAAAAAGCTGCTAAGCTTCTTGGGGTGAAACAAGGTTCAACAAGGTGGTGGCACACTAAAGGAGAAAAGAAAGCAGTTCCAAATCCATTAAAAGTAGTTCAAAAATTAAAAGAAATAGGTTTGATTCCTTTTACTGAAAATCAAAAGGGTGCGAAAATAATTTTTAACATGCTTGGAGTAATTTATGGTGATGGTTGTATTGATAGAAATCTAAACACGTTTTCATTTATCTCTGCGGACAAATGGGATATTGATTTGTGGCAAAAAGATTTTGTTGAAGTGTTTCCATTTGCAAAAGATAAATTAAATATTATTGAGGGTGGAGAATACGGGCATTCTTATTGCATAAGGTGCTTTGACCGCGCCGTGATAAGATTTTTTATTGCACTTGGTGCGCCAGTAGGCAACAAAGTATCAACAGTATATTCTTTACCTTCGTGGATTTTTAGTGCTTCCGAAAAATCAAGAGTTGCTTTTCTTGATGGTTACTTGGCTTCTGAAGTGGCTGTTCCGTGTTGGAAGGAAAGATCTAATAAAAATTCCTTTTTTGCTAACTTTTCTTTAGGTATTTCAAAAGCGTTGTCTCTTGAGAAAGAGCATATTATTTTTTTAAAAAAAGTTGAAGAACTTTTGCATTCGGTTGGCATTGCAACAACCGGAAATATTAACAAAAATATTTCAACAGGGCGTATTCGTAAAGACGGTGTTCAAACTGCGAACTACAGAATCTTCATGAGAACAACTTTTCATAGAGTGCTTTTCTTTGACGAAAAATTTGCTTTACATTATGCTCAAGACAAAAAGAAGCGAACACAAGAAGTAATCGCGATTGGTCAAAAAGCAAAGAATGAAAAATATTATAATTTAACAAAATAGTGCAAGAAAATAATCTGATTTTTCCTAAAAACCGTTTTTTTTTTTGCCAAGGTTAGTTTTATATAGTTGGATTGTTGTTGTTTTGTTTATGGTTGATAAGGCGCAGGGTACGATTGAGTATTTGGTTATTCTTGCAATCATTATGGTTGTTGGTTTGATTGTTGTTGGTTTGTTGAGTAGTTTTACTTCTCAGGGTGCTGGGGTTTCTAGTACGAGTAATAAGTTTGGTGGAATGAGTCAAAGTATTGGGCTTACTGAGTCTTTGGTTGAGCCTCGTGATGGTAATTTTGTTGTTCGTTTGTTGAATAATTCGGGTGATGTTGTTACTATTAGTAATGTTAAGATTGGGGATGTTGATGTTGATTTTAGTGAGGATTTGAGTCAAGGTAGGGATAAATATTTTAGAATTGATACGAATGATGTTTGTTCTGAGGGACAGGTTGTTTCTAAGGATGTTGTTGTTACTTATGTTTCTAAGAATGGTATAGAACAAACTGAAGTGTATCCTGCTAAAGTAATGTTTAATTGTAGTAATTATGTTTTACAAGCCAATTTGTTGGCGAATAATTGTGTTCAGCAGGCGACTACTCTTGAGCCTAATTTGTTGGCGCAGAATATTTGGCGAGAAACTATTTTTGGGGTAACTGGTTATTGGGGAGTGCATTCTGGGGTGACGAAGTGTACTGCTTGGAATGGTAGTACTTGGGTT
>CAYLWD010000040.1:0-6857 GCA_964387305.1 uncultured archaeon | reverse complement strand
GAGTACAAAATTACTTAGGATTAGGTTGAGTAATAGCATGGGTAACGAAGCACAAGGTGCTAATGTTAGTGGAAAAGCAATTATTTCATTCAAAGTAAATGGGACGCGCGCAATTTATGATGTTGAAATGCCAATAAAAGTTAGTATTGGTTCACCTTCTTCTCCGAGTGCAGCGAGTTGCTTGAGTATTGATAATGCTAGTCAAGAAAAAATTAGTCAAATGGGGAGAGTAATATTCAATTTTACTATTACAAATAATTGTCAAGCAGACAAAACTGATGTTGAATTAGAAGAGTTAAGTGTTACTGGAAGTGGCGGAGCAGGAATTACTGAACTCTCTTTACAGAGTTTAACTCACGGAACAAAAACAGGGAGGAGTGCAATTGATGAAACAAGAAGAGTTGCTTACGGTACAGTTGCTAAAGGAGAAAAAATTGCTGCAACAATAACTTATATTCCAACAAAAACAGAATTAGGAACAACAGTTAATTTAAAAATAAATATTGAAGGAATATTTGGAAACACTAAAATCAAGACAAATCCGGAGACACTAAACCTCGGAGTAAGTGTATTAAATTTGAGGGAATGTATAACGATTGATTATAGTTCAGAATTAATTGATGAGGATTCTAAAGGAACAATAACAATTGATGCGAGTGCTTGCGAGGGACAACAAATAGAAATTGTTTTATGCAAAAATGATTCTGGTTGTTCGGGTGGAACAGAAGGAACCATTACTCTAAGTAAAAGAAATTTTTTACTCAAAGGAGATTCAATGGGTGTAGAAGCAACTAGCCCAAGCGTTCCTGGTGCTTACGGAATAAGTGTTCACGCGCGACCAAAGGGTTACGGGGCTTACACTTATGTTGGAGAAGCAGTTGTTTTCTTTAAACCGAGGGAAGAAAAATATTTTAGTTTAAATAAATACGAACTAACAATGATTGGCCCCGAGAGTCAGGATTCAGTAAATCTAACAAACAACATGGTTACTGAACAAGTAATTGTTGCTGCTAATGAATGCGCTTGGGGAAAAGAAAGTGTTGACTTTGATTTTACTAAAGGAATAATGGGTGCTGTTGGTGGTGGAGCACTTGGATTAGGTGCAGCGAGTAGCTTTGGAATGTTTGCTACAACTGCCAGCACTGGAATGTTTGTTGGAGGAATTGGAATTACCCTTGCACTAGCAGGGTTAGGATTATTGTTAGGATTCTTGGATAATTATGATTGTGAAGAGTGTTACCAAACCGGAGAATTTATTGATGTAATAATTTTCTTGCAAGGAAATGGAAAAGGAATAACAAAAGTTCCGAGTGATGCGGGAAAATTAGAAATGAGTATAGAAGGAATTATGGCTGAATGGGATTTTAGTAATGCTGATTATACTCAAGAAGAACACGTTGGAATAAAATTCAATAATACTGGAGTACAAGATGCTCAAGCAAAATATTCTTTACTAACAGTGAATGCTACTGAACACATTAATGGGGACCCAATGCACACGAAAGCAAATAGAGGAAATTTTAGTGCAACAAATAATAGTGTAATAGGAAATTACAAAATAAATACAAAAGAAAACATTATTCACTTCGGCTTATTTGGTGGGGATGATAGTAGCGGTTCTTGTGATGAAACCCCACTAGGTTACGACACTATGTGTGAAACAGAAGGATTTGGTAATTATAATATTGGAGAAGAACAAGGTTGTTCTGGAGCTATTACAAAAAAATATTCACAAAAATTTAGAATGAGATTAGTTACTTCGGATGCGACAGAACAAGAACCTTACTTGGTAAAAGCAAGTAGTTGTTCTAATGGAACATTAGTTGGTTCGACTGGCCCCGAAGCAGTTCCAAGAATAATGCTTGATTGGGATTGGGCTACTTATAATTCTGATATGTGCGATTATGGTAATGAAACTTACATTTATTGTGATGCTAGTCAATTCAGTGGAGAAGTAACAAAAAAAATTAGTGCGTTAAATGAATTCTTCGAGAAGAACAATACTTTTGAGTGTCCACCAAATATTCTTGAAGAAGCTTTGATGAAAGAAATTGAGAAAGCAAATGCATTAAGTGGAACTATTCCTGTAGGAAAAGTTGGAGTGAAAAGTGTAAGCGCGAGTGTTGATGGAAATAGTGGTGCAGCGAAAATAAATATACAATTGAGTAACACTTCAGGAACAGTACAAAATGTTGCATTACTTATTTCAATTAAGGGCGCAGAAGTAGTGAATATTACAAAGCCATTAGTAGCGCCGGTTGGGTTAAGTAATTTGAGTATTGATGCTAACCTAACAACTTACGAAGGAGTTTATACAATCTCAGCAGCAGTTACTGGACAGAACGGAACCAACCAAGTAGTGAGTAATGCAATAAGCTATAGAGAAGAAGGAGGATGTTATATTCCAAGGACAACAAGAGCAATAGCAGGACAACCAGGACTTTATTACTATCTAATCTATGCTATTGAAAACAATCCTGGCGCAGTACAATGGACAACAAGAATACCTGATATGGACTCATTGAAAAATACAATAACTTTCAAAGCTTACCTCGTAAAAGACGGGTATAGTGCACAATTTAGAAGGGATTTTGAAGAGTATTATTTGACTACATTCTTGCAACAAGTGAGTACAGAGGATAGAACAAGTTTGGATTACTTTGGTTCGGATAATATTAGTGTTTTGAAGAAATACACTGGAGGAAATGTGGTTGATGCAGGACTCTACAATGTTTGGTTGAATATTGATTTTGGACAAAACTTTTTACTAATAGATGAAATTGATTCAGCGAGCACTGAAATTGAATTACAATTAATTAGAACACCAAAAGCAGGGCACGCATTTTACAATATTCCTTTTGATGGAATGGTTGGCTCGAGCACAGGAAGACAAGGATATGGTTCAACGTATAGTAATGAAGATGAAAGTGAAATAAATATTAATGATAGTTCAGTGAGCCCCGCAAGGACTTTTGAAAGCGGAATGGATAATGCAATAATGAATGTTAGTACTCGTGTTCCTAATAGTGTTGCAATAGTAAATTCTTTTGCAGGAACAAAAGGACAATTATTATCACTAAACACTTCAGGAAATACTGCGAGCTTGAGTTTTACTCCAAATATCGCAACACCAGTAATTGCGAAGTATAGTCTTGCGAATGGAAGCACAGGAACAATGGCTTATAGGCTAACTACTGGCGGAGTCCCACAAAAAACTGGCGGAAACTTGAGTTATTGGACGGGCGCAGCGAAGAGCCAAGACTTTTACGGAGCACTCGCAGCACAAGTGTACAATAATACACCAGATTATCATTTAGATGAGAGCACAGGATTAAGTGATTTGGAATCATTGTACGGATTCAAATGGGAGAATGCGACGCGCGGAGGAAATATTTATTTGAAAACAATATTTTATACTCCAACAAAAAGTTCGAGTATATTAAACGGAGAAAGAAACACTAATTTTTGGACAACAGATAATGATTTCGCCGAGATTGTAAGGTTGGGGGGAATTAGTGGAATGCGTTACAATAGTACTGCGAGTAATGTTCAAAATATCAAACAAATATTTGATTTAGTTAGAGACAAACAAGTTTGTGTATCAAATTCAGGGGATAGTGAATCCTTCTGGTGGAACCCCGGAACAATAGTTACAAAAGCAGGTAGCCAAGGAATGAGTTTAGAAGAAAAAGAAGAAATGCTTGCGAGGGGAAGTTGAATATCCCATAATAACAAGAAAATACATTAATAACAAACAATTAATTCGAGAAAAGTTATTTATACTTGAAAGCGCCTAATTGCTTTTGATTCTAATGGGTTTTCTTCTAGCAACTGCACTACCAGCGCTATTCGCGCTAAGCATTTTTTCTGAATTATCCGGCGACATGATTTTAGTGCTCAAGATTTTTGTTCTAATGACAATAATTTCTTACATCACTAGTCATTTGGGAACAAGCCCACTAGCAATAATTTTGATAGTTGGAATCTCTTGGTTCATTGTGTTTGATTATTTTTGGTTCTTCGGAGGAATATATGTTTTGTACACAATAATTACTTTCGGAATTAGCGCAATGGTAATTGATTTCTTCTTTGTTAATATGCAAGGAGGAGAACCGCCCGGAGGAGCACAACAAATGGAGGGCGGCATATCCAACGGAATTGACTTTAGTGCAAGACAACAAGCACTAGCACACGCAAGAAATAGTGTATCTCGTTCAATGATGAGGCGATGAAAGTGAACAAAAACTTGAATGAAAAAGGATTATTTGATATGAATCAAAAAGGAAACGTTATAATCCTAATAATAATCGGACTAATAATCCTAATATTAATAGTACCTACTGCAATGTACTTCTTCAAGCCAGTTGACTTAATAATGAGAGTAATCCTCGCATTCCTAATATTCACTACGGTTAGAAACTTTCTTGGAAACGGAGTAGTTCCATTGCTGATAACCGGAATATTGGTTTATATTCTAGTAATAAAATGGGCTTACCTTTCTGGCGGAGTAGCAGTAATTTTGTTAGTGTATATGGCATTTGGACTGTTTAGTATTGTTATTTGGGGAATTGGAACAACAATGAGGGGAAAGTGACAAATTAAAAAAAAGAGAATTTATTAAAGGAGAACGGGGTACAATAAGGTAGTATAATAACAAAATAAGGGATACTAAAAATAATTTTAAAAAATGATAAAAATAATTTGGTGAAGAAAGATGGTTTTACTAGAAATAGATATTTTTGGTGCACTAGCGGGCAACGACTTATTCCTTACATTCTCATTTATTTTACTAATAATTTATTTTCTTTGGTTCTATGCTTGGGGAAAAAAACAAATAGGAACAAAACTCGGAGTACTGTTAGCAATATTCTTGACTTACGCAATATTTTGGTTATACCCTGATTTAATTTGGGTGCCCGTATTTTTGTTTTTATTAATGACTTTTGGTAAAGACATTTTAGAGAGAATACAAAAAAAATAAATTTGAAAGATTAGATGGATTAATCAGTTGGTGAAAAAATGGATTTAGTAAATTACATTCTATCATTAATGCTAATAGCAATTGCTTTCCAATTCGGACAATTATGGATTGTTTTCGGAGCAACACTAATCCTAATAGTAGCATCAAAAGACATTAAAGTTAGTATATTATTTATCATTTCATTAATTGTTTTGTATTTCATTAATAGTGTCGGAATGAAAGAGTTCTGGTTAATAGCAATGATTGGATTAGTTTTGTTAGGTTACCTTTTTGGATTAGGGAACGAACCACAACAAGCACAAGACCCTTACGCTAGCTTACTTGGTGGCGGAATGGGAATGGGCTAAAATTAAATTTAAAAAACTTCTAAAGGGATTAAAGTGGATTGGTCAGGAACATTA
Organism: uncultured archaeon; assembly: GCA_964387305.1. Taxonomy (GTDB): domain Archaea; phylum Iainarchaeota; class Iainarchaeia; order Iainarchaeales; family JAAZKV01; genus CAYLWD01. The sequence continues at coordinate 1,475 of CAYLWD010000040.1, read as the reverse complement.
GTCGTAATTGTTTTCGCAATAATAATTCTTGGACTGGTTCCTTACTTGGTTTCACCAAACAACTTAATGGTTTTAGCATTCCTAATTCTAGGAGGATTTTTACTTTACAGTGACTATCCTTGGCTTGCAGTAGTAATGTTTGCGTTAGCTCTAGTGGCATTTATTTATGATTATGGAAAGGATAAGAAAAACCAACTTTGGGAAGAATTCAAGAACGCTGATTCGAGTTATCCTGAAGGAAAAATGGAGAAATACGTTAAGAACGCTTCAAGAATGGGAACTGACGCAATACTAACTGGGGAAACAAAAAAATATTCAACAGACAACGTGCTCGCAAAAATTGATAACGGAGCAACTAGTTTTTTCAAAGAACTTAATGAAGTATTTAAACGCTGAGGACGCAAGCCTCACACAAAGTTTGAATTTATAAATCATAAATAGTCCTAACTTAGGAAATTTAGATTGAAGAAATATACCTTAATAAGTCATAACAATATCCAGTATTACACTTATCTATGTCTAGGGATTACTCTAATTTTTACATTTTTTGGTATTCTTGCTGTTGATTTTCTTCCTTGGAATCTTTTTGCTGTTGAACTTCTCCAAGGCACATTGAATATTAAATTAGTATTAACCCGCACTGTATGGTGCGTAAATAATCTGTTTAAAAATTCCTCAAGTTGAAATTCTTTCACGGAACTTTTTTTTGTTTTTACTATTTCTGCTACAGCCTTACTACTAAAACATCTAATCCCACTTTTTTTTTCAAGCGGCCAAGGTTTTGAAAACTCACACACTCTTGCAATTCCTTGCAAAATTCTTCCTTCTCTAGTTGCATTATTTGCCACAGTCACTAATTTTTTGATGTCTTCTTTGTAAGAATATCCAAGTTGTTTTAAGTGTGATTCAATTAAATCTGCATCCATTGTTATAACACACGTTGGATTTAAACGTGCAACTTTTGCTAGACCGAAGAAAATTGCGCTCGCTTTTCCTCGGCGTTTTCTAAAATTAATTACTTCTGCCCCCTCTTCTCTTGCAATTTGCGCGGTATTATCTAAGCTACCATCATTAACAACAACTATTTTTCCAGTAAATCCTGCCCGCCTAATTTCTTGAATAGTTAATCTTAGGTGTTCAAACTGATTTCGTTTATAATTCCCTTCGTTATTTGCAGGGATCAGCATAATGTTGGTTTCTCTCATTTCTGTATTTGTCATTTGAGATATTTTGGCATAATTTATTTATATTAGTTTGTTTCATTAAGATATTGAGCCAAGACTGTAGAGATTCAAACTTTTTGTATTACGCTAAAGACGAGCGCATCATTCAAGAATTACTTCTTAGCCTCTAATTCTGCCAAAACTTTTCTATTAACCTCAAGAATGTTTTGCATTACATCCCTATTGGCTTTTATCATTGCTGAAATATCATCAAGCTTAACATTAAGGTCAATAAGTTTTTTTCCAAGCGCA
>CAYLWD010000039.1:0-7209 GCA_964387305.1 uncultured archaeon | reverse complement strand
ATTTTTTTGGGTCCCCCTGGCGCGGGAAAAGGAACTGTAGCACAAGCGATTGCTGAGGATTATAAGTTAGTTCAAGTTTCTACTGGCGACATGATTAGGGAAGAAGTTGCTTCCGGTTCTGAGTTTGGAAAAAAACTTTCTATAATAATTAATGCTGGACAATTAGTTGATGATAATACAATGGCGGAGTTGCTTGAAAAAAAACTTTCTAATCTAGTTGCTTCACCAAGCTTTTCAGGATTTATTTTAGATGGTTTTCCTAGAACTACCCCACAAGCAGATGCACTTGAAGGAATTCTTTTAAAATTAAATCAAAAACTTTCTGCAGTAATTTATATTGAGAGTTCGGAAGAAAGCATTGTGAAAAGACTTTCATCAAGATGGACTTGTCCTACTTGCAAAAAAGTTTACAATACTTTAACAATTCCTCCAAAAGTTCAAGGGGTTTGTGACATTGATGGCGCCCCACTAATTCAACGTGACGACGACAAGCCAGAAACAATCCGCAAGCGCTTCAAAGTTTTCTTGGAAACAACAATGCCTTTAATTGATTACTACAAAGCAAAGGACTTGTTGAAACAATACGATGGTAACGTTCCGCCAGAACCGAGTATTGCAAGGGCAAGAGAAATAATTGAAGGGCTTGTAAAATAATTTCTTTAATTACTTTATTGCTTCCCAAAGAATATTGTCTTTCGGATTAACACTTATTCCGCTTCCGTCTAATTGTAATGGATGAGGATTCTTGCTGTGGTCGGTTCCGCGCATTTTTCTAACAAAAATACTTCGATTTGGCGGAGTAAAATATAGTGCTAGTATTCCATCCACAACAAATTCTTCTACTCCATAAGCAGAGAAACTAGTTTTTGTTGGTTGGGTTTCTGATGTTAGTAAAGTAGTGCAACCAAAGGCTTTTAGTTTGTCACAAAACTGAAATAAAGTTGAACGCAACAACCCTGTTTCCATGTATGCCCCGAAAACAGTAGTAGAATCAATAACTAATCGCTTTGCTTGTATTTCTTCTACTCTTTTTTCTATTTCACTTAATTGGTCGTTAACCATTTTTTCTAATAAATCTTTGTCTTGGATAAAACCCAAATTCAATTTGTATAAAGTAAATAACCCTTGGTCTTGTAGTTTCCTAATATCCCATTGGAAACTCTCCATGTTCCAACTAATTTCCCTAACGCTTCCTTCTAGTGTAACATAAAGTCCTGGCTCACCGTATTTTGTTGCCCCGTTGTAAAGGAATTGTGTTGCCATAATTGTTTTACCAGTTCCTGCTGCTCCTGAAAGCAAAATATTGCTACCCTTTGGTAATCCTCCACTAACTAATTCATCCAATCCAGGAATTCCTGACTTTATTCTCTCAACCACACAAATCACCTTTATACAAAATACAATTCTTTCTTGAGAAATTGTTATTTTAAGTAGTATTTAATAGTTGCTTAAAGCTCTACTAAATTGAGTATTTTTCGAGGGGTTTTGTGCAAAGGTTAAAAAGCCGCTTTGGGGTTATATTATTAGGACAATTGCCTATTGGGTGTTTTAATTGAAAGTACTTGGACACGATTTGCCTGATGAAATTGAATCAGGGCTTGATGATTCACTAGATGTTGTTTCTGAAGAATCTGAACTTGGAATTGCTTCTACTGAGGATTCAAAAGAATTTGAGCGCGACTATTTTAAAGTTGATTTAGTCGACTTAATTGACCAACCCGCTTGGAAAAATATTTTGATTGATTTAGTAAAATCAGAGAAAATGAATCCGTGGGATATTGATGTTACTTTACTTTCAGAAAAGTATTTGAAAAAAATTTCTGAATTAGAAAACAATAATTTGCGTGTACCTGCAAACGCTATTCTTGCTTGTGCTATTTTGTTGAAAACAAAAAGTAAGTATTTGAAACTATCTTCTCTTCCTGATGAGGATGATGAATTAATGCAAGAAGCTCAAGCTAATGGAAAGCAATTATTGTTAGAAGATATTCCTGATTTAATGGCTAATCGTTCTATGCGTGAAGGAAGAGTAAGCCTTGATGAATTAGTTTCTAGTATTGAAGGAATAATTAATAGTTCTCGTGTTCAAAGAAAACTAATTAAGGGTGGGCCAAGAATTGAGATTAATTTTGACACACACACTATTGAAGAAAAAATGGGGGAAGTACTTGAACGCATTAAAACCAATGTTGATTCCCAAAATTTTGTTTTATTTGATGCCCTTGCTGACAAAAATAATCCTGAAGAAATGGTTGATACTTTTTTACCTTTATTATTTTTAACAAAAACAGGTAAGATTGTTGCTTACCAAGAAGAATTCTTTGGGCATATTTTGATTAGGTTAGTTGATTCTTCTGTTTGAGTATGAAAAGTTATTTTTTATTTAGGCAAATGATTAAATACTTGTGAATTATAATTAAATCAATGTGATACTTGTATGGCTTCAAAGAAAAAATTAAAAAAAAGTAAATCTTCAAAAGCAAAGAGGATTTCAGTAAAGGTTTCTACTCCATCTAAAGCGAAGAAACCCGCTAGAACCAAGGAAACTGTTCGAGTAAAAACTTTTATTGTCGAAAAACCAGTTTATGTTAGTGCTGAGGGAGAAAAACCATTGTCGCTTAGAGAAAAGTATAGCAAATTTTTTAAAGAAAAAATTCTTCGAAAAAACCCGGCTAAACTCCAAGAAGCCCAACTCAATGAAGACCCACTTAATGATGATGTTGATTCTGATGAGGAACTTGCTGAAAAAGAGCAGAGTGAAGAATATGCTAACGAAGAAGCTGAACTTAATGACCCTAATGCTGAATTTGATGAAGAACCACTTGCTGAAGTTCCCCAAGAGCATGTACGTAGCCAAGGCTTATTTAACAATGTTTGGTGGAAGAAAGCCGTGCTAAAAGGTTTCCTTGCTTGGTTAGTAATAGTAGTTTTTGCTTACGTTCTACAATTATTCAAGTTAGCTGATGTTCAAAATGCCGCTAATTGGTTCTTTTTGCTTTTACTATCAATTGCACTATTCCTTGTTTTTGAAAAATTCTTAGCAGGAAAAGTAAAGGTTTGAGTTTTCCTGCAATAAAGATTCTTCAAAATTTTTTAGCAAATTATTTTAGTAAATTATTTTTCTTTAATGCTTCTTCTATTCTTTTTTGGTCAAAACCGATTATTATTTCTCCACCAACATCAACAACAGGCACGCCCATTTGTCCGCTTTTCTTAATCATTTCAGCTGCTTTTTCTTTATCCGTTCCAACATTAATGTCGTCGAACGCTACGCCTTTTGTTTTTAACCAATCTTTTACCATTACACAAAATGGACAAGTGGTTGTAGAATAAACAATTACTTCACTCATTTAAATCACCTCTAAGTTTTTTTACTTGTAATTAACTTTCTTATGGAGTCATTTTAAAAACCATTTTAATTCGGCTAGAAATAGTATTTGAATACAAGAAATGGGTTGCATATGAGCATTTTTTTTGGAAACAGGGGGGGTGACTAGAAAAACCGTGTGTGAGCGCCCTAACTGGGCTAGGTTGCACCCCTTGTTTCTTTTACATAGTTTTGCTATGCATTAGCGATACAAAAGAAACTAGAGATATTAACCTTTGCTGGTTTGAAAACAAAACCAATTTTCTTTTAGTAGTTGAATAAGCATTCCGGTTTTTTGTTTTCAAATCTAATTTATTGAAGATTACTTTTTTTTCCAACCATCACAAAGAATGCATTCTCTTTTTTTAGTAACCATTTTATTTCGTCAACAATAGGAAACCTAAATTCTGGTTTTGATGCAACAAATTCAATTCTTTCTTCACTAAACCAGTTCATTATTTCATTAATAGAGTGATAACTCTCGTGCACTTGTCCGTATTTGTCTGCGCTCTGTGCCCTTGTTTTGTGTTTCCCAAAAAGTTTTTCACCAACATTAATTCTTTTCTCAAAATCTTTTCCCGCGAGCAATAAGAGTGCAATTCTTTTTGCTCGGTGTTTTGTTCTAGAATATTTATTATAAAGCCCAACAATAATCAACCCGTTTTTCTTCAAATGCTTTGAACCAACCCCAAATCCTTTTCTTGCATTAATAGTGTGGTGCAAAGAACCTAATGCAATAACTACATCAAATTTTTTTGTAGACTTGTATGAGAGAATGTTTTGTACGCTGAATTTTGGTGCATTTTTTTTACAAAGCTTTTTTGCATTATATTTTGCAATTCTTATTGAATTATTACTATAATCAATTGCCTCAACTTTGGCTCCCTTACTTGAAAGAGCAATTGCTAATTCTCCAGTTCCACAACCCAATTCAAGCACTTTTTTTCCTTTCCAAAAATTTTTGCATTCTTTTTCACTTTTACAAAATATTTTTGTAACCCAATTAGAATATTTTTCTAAATCATTTTTGGTTGGCTTCCTATTAGGATAAGGGTATTTTTCGTAAAGAGCATTTACTAGTACTTCATTATTCAAACCTAATTTTCTCATAATTAACTCACTTAGTCAATTCCCGTGTTTAATATATATAGATTGTTATCCTTTGAGTATGCATTAAAACCTGTCGATGCGAATTTATTTATGCAATCAATGCAAAAAATAGTTGCGTTAATTGATTTGGATTATTTCTATGCACAATGTGAAGAACTACGTGCTCCAAACCTCAAGGGGTTGCCTCTCGTAATAGTGATGCCAAGCATTCGTGAGAATTCAGGGGTAGTAGCTACTTGTAATTACGAGGCACGCGCACTCAAAATTCGTTCAGGAATGCCTCTTTCGCTTGCAAAACAATTAGCCAACCAACACACTACTTTCATTAATGCTGATAAACTCCATTATGAAGAAATTGCTCAACGCGTTTTTGAAATAGTTGATTTTAATTGTGACAAGATTGAGCAAGTTTCTATTGATGAAGCTTACCTTGATTTAACTAATCCAGAGGGATTTGATAAAGCAATTAATATTTGTAACAAAATAAAGCAAACTATTTTTAGTGAATTAAACTTAACTTGCTCTATTGGTATAAGTAATTCAAAGTTCCTTGCAAAAATGTCATCTGGAATAAAAAAACCCGGCGGTTTTACTATTGTTAAACCTGAAGAGGTTGAGCATTTTCTTTCAAAGCAACGCGTCTCTGAACTTCCTGGAACTGGGCCAAAAGCAGAAGAAATTTTTTCAAGAAAACACATTCATTTTGTTCACGATATTAAAAAACACGAAATTAGGGAACTAATTGAATGGTTTGGTGATGCTCGCGGAACCCAATTCTATAATTTCGCTTTCGGAATTGATGAACGCGAAGTTTTACCTAATAGGGAAAAACAACAACTCTCTAGAATGATTACTCTAGAACATAATACTAATGATTTTGATTCTGTTTGGAAAAGTGTTGATATGCTTTGTGATTTGGTTTATAGAGAAATATTGAAATTAAATAAAAAGTTTCGAACCGTTTCATTGATTATTGTGAATGAAAAAATTGAAACAATTACTCGTTCAAAAACTCGTGTTGAAAGAATTACTAGCATAGAAGAATTGCGTGATATTGAACGTGTTCTTCTCAGAGATTTTTTGAATGAAAGCATTTCTAATGTGCGTAGAGTCGGTGTAAAGGTTTCTAACTTTGATGAAGATTCCGGAATGCAGAAAAAACTTTTTGAATTCAAGTAGTTTCTTAATTATATTAATTTTTGTAATTTGTTTTTGTTTTTTTGGGGTTATAGATGAAAGTTGTTTTTGTTTTGGTGTTATAAATGAGAGAAAATTTTGAAAATAAAAAAATTCGGGCACAAAAAATATATGGTTTGCTACATAATAATTATCTTGATGTTCCTGAATTGTTTTTGGATTACATTACTGATGCGCAAATGCTTTGTGCAATTATTCTTTCTGCTCAAAGTACTGATGCTCAAGTGAATAGAGTTACTTCGAAACTCTTCAAGAAATACAAAACCGTTTCTGACTTTGCCCACGCTGATAGAAAACAATTCGAGAAAGAAATTTTTTCAACGGGTTTCTACAAGTCAAAAACTAAGAAAGTAATTTCTTGTTTTCAGAAAGTAATTCGCGAACACAAAGGAAAAATTCCTGAAACAATGTCTGCGCTTATAGAATTGCCGGGAGTTGGTAGAAAAACTGCTAACTTGTATTTAGTTTCGAAAGGAATTATTGATGGGATTGCAGTGGATACTCACGTGGGTAGATTGTCGCAAAGATTTGGTTTTTCCGTGTACAAGGATGCAAACAAAATCGAGCAAGACTTAATGCTTCTTTATCCGAAAACAAAATGGCACAAAGTTAATGGTTTATTTATTTCTCACGGGAGAACAATTTGTACTGCAAGAAAACCTAATTGTAATAAATGTTTTTTGAATAAAGTGAAGTTGTGCCCGAAAATTGGAGTAGTATTGTCTAAATAAAATCTAACTCTTTTTACAATTTACAGCTGTTTTTAAATTCTAGCTTGCATTAGTATTTTATGGAATTTCAGAAAGAAAAAGATTTTGAATTTGTTAAGGGTAAAATAAAAGAGTACCTCCCTTTGCTAATTGGTTTCCTTGAAAACAAAACTGATTTGGAAACCTATTCAAAAGAACTTTATGAATTCGCACCTTTAAAAATTCATTTGGAAAGGCAAAAGTACTGCATTCCAATAATAAAAAATAAATTAAAACAACTATTCGCTGAAAAAGAAATTGAAGAAATGCACCTTGACTTAGAAAAAGGAATAGTTTCTAATGTAGTTGATCATCACAATATTATGAATCACCCTATTTTGATTTCTTCTCATGTAATTTCTAACCTTTATAGATTTTTACAGAAAGATAAGCGTGGAATTTTTGTTCTTACTTGCGGAGGGGTTCCTTTTAGCAACAGTTTTCATAAAAGGGGATTTACTTTCAAAGAAAGAGTTTTTCCATACATTACTTCAAAAGACAGAGACAAAACTATTCACTTTTTTCCAAAAAAAGAATTGAATTTTTTAAGCTTGGCTGAAAAAAACAATCTAATTGAAGGCTTTTCAGAATCTGAAAAAGAATTTATTAAAAATTATCAGAAAACTTTTTTAGAGATAAATATCTCAAAAGCCAAAACTTTTGTTGATGAAATAACTATTGTAAATCACACACTCTTTCCATTGATGTTTGAAAAAGAATTACGCAAGGATGTTCCTGCGCTTGTTGAATTTGAATCGGAATATCTTTCTACTGAAGTTCTAAAGA
>CAYLWD010000038.1:0-7461 GCA_964387305.1 uncultured archaeon | reverse complement strand
ATATTATTTTTGAGTTAGTGGGCCCAAACAGCCCTATTGTTGGGCACTTTGCTGCAATAGCTAAATGCATTAAACCCGTGTCATTTCCAACAAATAATTTTGCCTTTGAAAATAAATGTGCTGTTTCACTTAAGGTAGTTTTTCCAGTTAAATCAAAAACATTTTTTTTGTGAGTTATTAGATTAATTGTTTTTTCGCTGTTTTCTTCGTTTTTGTCTCCACAAAAAACAACTTGAGAACCTTTTTTTATTAACATATTTGAAAGCAATCCGTAATTTTCATTTCCCCAGTTTTTTGCTTCAGCACCAAGTCTAGTATTTGGATTTATAATAATAAACCTTTTGAGCCTCAATGTTTTTATTATTTTTTTAATTCTTTTTTCAGGTTTAACATTTAGAACGTATTCATTATAATTTTCTTTTTTGTTAAACTTAATACTCAAAGCTTTTGCAATTAGTAAGTAATTCTCCAAGTGACTTTTGTTTTTTTCAGAGGCTTGTTTAACAATATCGAAGTTTGCTTCAACCATGTTTCCTCGTATAAATCCAATGAAGTATTTTGGTTTTAATTTTTTAGTAATAATTGATGCTTCCACTGATTCATTCAAGCAAATTACTAAATCAAATTTTTCAATATTTTGGTTTACTTCTTCTCTTTTGATTGTTCCACTCAAGTAAGGATTTAATTTTGCGAGTTCACTATTAAATTCTTTGCAAAGCAATCTCTTTTCAGCATTGGGAAATTCTTGAGATATTTCCATTATACTAGGGGTTGACATAAGATAGTCTCCAATGCCGTACAATTGAATGAATAAGATGCTCTTTACCTCACTTTTTTTGAACTTTTTCTTCTTAATGGAGGTAAATTTTAGCCCAAACTTTGCTATTTTGCGAATAGTTTTTGTGGTAAAATACTTGATTTTACCTTGTTTGGACAATTCTATTTCAGCCATTGAGCTTCCCCCAAATGAGCCCCGCCCCAAAAACAACGCTCCTAAGTAACAAAATGATTGGACTTACTAATGCAACTTTCCAATCTTTTGTTAGGGCAAACAAAAATAATTTGGCTCCAAGCAATAGGTGTAATATAATTAAACCAAGCGCAAGCATTAATGCCTCTGCAAGTATAATTCCAAGAAAAACAAATGCAATAATCCCATATATACACAGTATCTGTAATTTCAATTCTTGAGGGGTATAAGAATCATTAATGATTTTATCTTTGTGCTTTGAATACATTAATGGTCTGTAATATGCCCTAAAAAATTTTGTTTTTAGATATTTTGCTAGATTTTTAGGATGAGTGTGATAAACAATTGCTTTTTCATTGAAAACAATTTTTCCTCCAGTTTTTTGTACTCGATAACTCAATTCAGGGTCTTCTCCAGAAGCTATTGGAAAACTTTCATCAAATCCTTTTAATTTGTTAAACAATTCTCGTCTATAAGCTGCACTGTAACTTCCAACCCAATCAAGTTTTTTGCTTTTTTTCATTTTTTCATATCGTTCTTCTATTTCTATTTGTCCAAATTTTCCAATTAAATTTTTTTGTTTAGTCTTATAAGCTCCTTGAACTGCAACAATTTTTTTATCCTTAAATGGCTTTATCATTTCGCTTAACCAATTTTTTGTAGCAATGCAATCTGAATCAGTAAAAATAATTATTTCTCCTTTCGCTTTTTTTGCACCCAAATTTCTAGCTTTAGCTGGACCAGAATTTTTTTGCCAACTGTACTTAAGTCTTTTTGAGTTTATATTTTTAATTATTTTTGATGTGTTGTCAGTACTTCCATCATCAACAATAATTATTTCGTATTCAAAAGAATTTTCTTGTTGTAACAAAGCATTAATACATTCAAAAATAGTTTTTTCAGAATTGTATGCGGGGACTATTACAGATGCTTTCAAAAATTTTCACCAAAACCAAATGTATTCTTACTTTTTAATTAAATATCTTATTAGGGTTAAGCTTCCTTTAGCCAACCTAGGAATTTCTTTTGGTTCCCTAATTGCTTGTACTCCTTTTGATAAAATATATTTTGGACGAGTATAGAATTTTTTTCTTGCCTTATCAGTCATTTCATTTAATTCTTCTGAACTAAGTCCGGGCCTACTCAGTAAAGTTCGGTGTGTTCCGTCTTTATTCAACCAGTCCTTAAATTTTTTTGCTTTCAAATAACCTTTTTTCTTTGCCCAATTATAAGTTTCTGTTCCTGGATAAACCATTACTGGAAAGAATTGTGCAGTGTCTGGCTCTATCTCGCAAGCGAATTGAGCTGTCTTCTCAATACTTTGTTTTGTTTCTCCTTGATTACCAAACATAAAACATCCGTGAACCAACACTTTTGCTTTTTTTGCGTCTTTCATAAATTTTCTTATTCCTTCTACAGTTGTTCCCTTGTGAATGTTATTCAAAATTTCTTGTTCAGCGCTCTCAACTCCAACGCACATTAACCTACAATTAGCTTTCTTCATCCATTGAAGAACTTCTAATGGAACATCGGCTCTTGCATTGCAACTCCAATTTAATTTTATTTCGTTTTCAACAATTTTTTTGCATAAATCAATTGTTCTTTTTTTGTCTTGTGTTAATGTATCGTCCTCAATCATTATTTCTTTTACTTGTGGCAGATTTTTTTCTATCCATTTAAATTCTTGTACTACGCTTTCAACACTTCGTTTTCTATAATTGTGTCCAGAAAAAGTTTGCGGCCATTTACAAAAAGCACACCTATTGGGACAACCCCTTCCTGTTAGTATTGTTACTTGGGGGTAGAGTACTGATGGATAAAAATAATCTTCTACTTTTAGTTGTTTTTTATAAACCTCTGAAACAAAAGGCAACCAATTTAGTTGCTCTTCACTAGGTTCTTTTGCAATTTTATTTTTTACAATTTTTCCATTTTTTTTCCAGAATATGCCTTCAACATTTTCCATTTTCTTTTTTCCTTTAATTGCTTTTGCTATTTCTGGTAAAATGAAATCGTATTCTCTTATTACAACTGCATTAACTTTGCTTCTTTTCAAACTTTTTTCTGGCAAAACACTTACGTGGTCCCCAACAAAAACAATAAATGCTTTTGGTAATTCTTTTTTTATTCTTTCAACAACTTTTTTATCATTATCAAAAGAGGGGGTTACTGTATCAACAACAACCATTTCTGGAGAGAACTTTTTGATTTCTTTAATTGTTTCTCTTAAAGTAAGATTTTTTCCTGAAGCATCAAAAAGCAATACGCTGTGTCCTTTTTTTTCTAGTGCGCCCGTAGCGTAAGCCAACCAAATAGGGTAATACACGCATCCGCCTTTACTAACACCAGGACTCCTAGAAGTTCTAGAAAAGCGTTTTATGAACGGAGGGTTTAACATTAATATTTTCATAGTAATCAGATAAAATAGCTCAAACTTTGCTTATAAACCTTCTTGGTACATTGCTAATTTTTTGTTTTACTAGCATGTGTTTTTATATTATATTTACTTTTAATTAATAGTGGTTTTATGAATAAAGTAAGCATCATTGTAACTTCTTTTAATGAGCTTGAAGATTTAAAGGAATCAATTCCAGCTTTATTATCTTTAAATTATTCAAAAAAAGATTATGAAATTATTGTTATGGATGAATCAACTGATTTAAGGGTTGTTAAGTATTTGAAGAGTTTTGGTTCCAAAATAAAATTATTTCACTTTAATGAAAGAAAAGGTGCTGTCAAGTGTAAAAAAATTGCTGTTGAAAAATCGAAGAATCCTTTTTTTGTTCTTTTTGGAGCAGATTGTGTTCCTGAAAAAAATTGGTTAAAAATAGTAATGAAAAAATTTAAGGAAAATAAAAATTATGGTTTTGTTTCAACATATGATATTACAGGAGGAACTTGTACAGCATATTTAAAAAAAGCAGTTATTGATGCTAGAGGGTTTTCTGATAAATTTAATGAAAAGGGAACGGGTATGCGTGATGATACTGATTTGGCTTTTAGGGTTTGGGATTCTGGATATAACAGTTTTTTCGGGTATATTGCAAATGTAAAGCACGAACACAAGATAAATCCTGGAAAAATAAATGCTTTAAAATATGCTTGGCGAAGAGTTATGTTGCAACGATTTGATCCTTTACTTTATCGCGAACACCCTGTAAGAGCAATCAAGTTTCTTGGAATAACTCATGGTTTTTGGATTCCGTTGAGAAAAGATTATAATAAAGCTACCGGGCAATGGATGGGAAAAGCTTCTATGAAATTATCTAGTCCGACAGGAGTCGTTTTCTTGGAAGGAGAAACTCCAGTTCATAGAATTATTATATTTTTTGGAGGAATTTGTTATGCAATTCTTGCTAAATTCTCTCGGTTATATGGCAGTATAATATATGGCAAATTATTAATCTAATTTTTTCAATTAATTTTTTTGTTCAGCATATTTTTCAATAAGATTAATTATTCCTTTAGCATGTTCCGTTTTTTTTAATTTTAGCTTTTTCACTTTTTTAAGTGCTAATTCAATTTCATTTACCTCGCAAACAATAGCTTGTTTTTGTTTTTTTATTGCCTCAGCCAATTCTAATTGGTGATCATTAGTGTGTTCTCCGCATTTTTTAAGTCGCGGAACAACAACCATTCTTTTTTCAAATTGTAACCCTGTTCCAATATTACCTTCTCCTGCGTGAGTTATAAATATAGAACAATTTTTTATATTTTTATCAAATTCTTCTAATCCCATAAATTTTTTTGTTTTATAATTTTTTGGTAGGTAAGTTGAATTTCCTGTTTGGGCAATAACTCTTTCGTTTATTTTATTTTTTATAATAAGGTGGTCTATTTCTTCAAGCAATCTATTAAATTGCTGGGGGTGTGTTCCTACGCTTACAAAAATCATTTTTTCACCTAAAAAATACTTCCGCCGAATTTTCCATTTTTATAATATTTTCCAACTTCTTTCCACTGGTAAATAAATAAATCTGCTATTGGATAAATTAATTTTCCTGTTATACTTGGTTTGGATGGTCTGCAATAACTCTCAATATAAATCAATTTTTTTCCAAATGCTTTTGCGAGGAGGCATGTTGCCAATGCTGTGTCAGCCCCTGTTGAAATTATTATGTCGGGTTTTTCTTTTAAGAATATTTCAAGACTTTGGTTAAAGTTGATTCCAAATTTTAGTGGATTTCTTGAGGGGCATTCAACAAAGTAGGTTTTTTCTTTTTGGGAAAGGCTTTTTCCATCTTCCCTTGAGAGAGTAACAAAGTAATGGGGGTATTTTTTGTAAAAGGTTTTTAGTTGAAGTATTTCTTTTAAATGCCCCCCCGCACTCGCTACTAAACAAATCTTATCCAAAATAATCCCTTAACTTATTTTTTACAGTCTAAATTTTATATTGCAATTATTCTATAATAATTTAAAATCACTAACGTTAAAACAACTATACAAATAATTGCTTGGGTAGTTAGAAGTCTAGTAGTAACTTGTTCTTCGGTTCCTTTTTTTATACTCATAAAATAATGAGTAATACTTTGTTTTTTTCTAGGAGCCAATAATAATCCATTTTTTGTTGGAACTCCAAAAGATTCTCCTTGAAATCTAGTTTTTGATTTAATATATAATTCAATAAAAAATAATGCCATTAAAGCGATTCCTATTTTTTCCATATCTCCTAATATTGAAACAATTGCTATTGTTGCTCCGCACATTAAAGTTAGTGAATCTCCACCTAGTATTTTTGCAGGAAACCAATTAAATTTAAGAAAAGATATTAGTGCTCCTCCCATAGTTACACAAAATATAAGCGCTTCTATTTTTCCATTAATTAGTGCAATTATTCCAAGGGTTATTAATATTAGTGCTGAGAGTCCTGCTTCCAATCCATTGAGTCCAGCGAGCATGTTTGTTGCATTGCTTGCTCCAGTTACTCCGATTGGAACAAAAATTAATGAATATATTAAGCCAAAACTTAAGGTAATTCCAAAAGGCAAAATAAATTCTGCTGGAAGAATTCCTATTAATGGTAAAAATATTGGAGGGTTAGTTATTTGTATTGCCATTAAGGGTAATGCTGCAATTATTGGGAATAATGCGTGTTGCCACTGTCTTATTCCTTTTTTCCATCCTATAATATCGTCTATTGCTCCAATAAACGCAACTAATAAAATTGTACAAAATCCCGCAAGCATTATTGTTAAATCGATTTGTATAAGCTCAAAGTAAGTTGCAATAAAAATGGTGCTTATTATTCCTAGTGAAAACCCAAGCAATACTACTACTCCTCCAAGTTCTGCAACTTTTGATTTTTGGAAATCATTCATATTTTTTCCAACAAAACCCTCTCTATGCATTGTTTTGATAAAAGAAGGCATTATGAGCATTACTGCAGCAAATGCAATTATTGCAGGGGCAATAAAAAACATAGTACAAGAATTAACAGTTTTTAGTTTTTAAAACTAAGTGGTACAACCTTGTTACTTTTTTACCTTGAATACTTTGTAAGTTTGATTTGAGTAAACCTCTTCATAGTATTGTTTTGTTTCTTCACTATTAAACCAAACCTTTGCTAAATTACTGTTGTTTACCGCGCTATTTAGTATTGTCACTGAATTAATTCCTCTATATTGAAATATTGGTGAAGTTCCATTATCGAATCCATCCGGAGTCGATTTCCAAGTAGTTGAAATTGCATTGTATTGTTCCATTGGAATTTCAGTTCCATTACAAACTACTTTTTCGCTATCCACTGAACAAGTTACTATCCCATTTCTTCCATTATAATATTGTGCTATTTCTTTTTGATCTACTTTTCCTATGGCATAGAATTTGAAACTAGCTATTGAGGATAGTGAAGAAGAATCGAGTAAAATATAATCTGCTCCAATTTCTTTCGAAACAATTTCGTATCCTCTGTTAGTATCTTCAGTAACTATAAATTCGGCATAACGTGCATTTTCTTCTGATGAAATGTTTCTGTTGTCTGTGGAATACTTTCTATCCGTTTCGAATGCAAGTATGTGTCCCTCATTCCACCAGTTAAAGAATTTTGCATCCTTATCAGTATTCGTATTAATCCATTCTATAAGATTGGCTAAATTTGGTTTTTGTATTGGTTGTGGAGAATAATCTTGAATGAATCTAGCTGAAGAACCCAAACCAATTAATAGCATAAATGCGAGGGCAATTATAATTACTTTTTCTTCGTTAGTTCTTTGTAAACCAATTTTTTTGAATGCTTCAAACATTATTAATGCTACTAATGCTGCTGCGGGGGCAATTGCTAGCCCAAAAACAAAAGTGAATTTCAATTTGTACCATGCCATAAACAGAGTAATAATTATCCAAAAGAAAAATATCAACTGGGTGTGTGAATCTTCTTTGTCTTTATATAGGGTATACAAAACAATTGGGAACAAAAGAATTGCAATCCAAGGAAATACTATTAGTGCATTATATTTTTGGTGTCTCCTGGCTGATATCCGCTTTAGTAGCTT